>JBEINR010000071.1:0-4765 GCA_040377995.1 Akkermansiaceae bacterium
GATAGGTTCTGGATCTGGACGGCGGTCGACATGGACGGGTGGGTATCCGATGCGGGTGAATTTACCATTTGAGTTTCTTACGCATTTTCGCACGAAGGATCATCGAGCCGAAGGAGAGCATAGCGACGAGGATCAGGAAAACGAGGACTGAGCCGAATTGCGCGCGTTGGGTGTATTCCGAGCTCGGGATGCGTGCGGCGAGCGTGTAGATGTGGTAGGGCAGGGCTTGGACTTGCGAGGAGAGGATGTCAAAGGGGTTGGCGAGTCCTTCCCATGGGAAGTCATCCTTGGCGGCAACTGCGGCGGTGAACATGATGGGTGCGGTTTCACCGGCGACGCGGGTGATGGCCAGGAGCGAGGATGTCAGGATGCCCGGTAGTGAGAAAGGCAGGACGCATTTGCGGATCGTTTGCCAACGGGTGCCTCCCATCGCTAGCGAGGCATCGCGAAACCCTTGGGGCACCGCGCGCAGTGATTCTTCCGAGGCGGTGATGACCACCGGCAGGATCATGCAAGCAAGTGTTGCGCAGCCGGCCATGAGCGATGAGTTCCAACCTTGGAAGCTGAGCGCCCAGCCTTCGATAAAGAGCGGCAGCACCAGCAGCGAGCGGTCGACCGGCGAGGCGGTGATGACCGGCGCAGCCAGGACAAACACCGAAAACCCGAAGAGGCCGAAGACGATCGAGGGAATGCCGGCGAGGTTGAGGATCGCGAGCCTCACGGCATGGATGAAGGGGCTTTGTTTTGCGTACTCCGCGAGATAGATCGCAGCGCAAACGCCGAAGAACAGCGCGAGAATGATCGAGCCGCAGGTCAGCAGCGCGGTGCCGATGATCGGGCCTGCAATGCCGCCGCCGGAGTAGGAAAAGGTCTGCTCGTTGTAAATTTGCTGACCCGCATGAGCCTCGATGTACTCGTTGTATTTCGATGCCGGAAGTTGGTGGCGGGTGCCCTTCGCATCATCGAACACATGCAGCGTTTCGTTTTTCGCGGTGAGGAACTCGGTATCGACGAAGGGGAACTCCGAGGTGAAGATTGCGGGTGCGCCGTCGATGATGATTTTTCCAAAGAGCAGCACGGCGATCAGCACCATGAGGTAGGTGATGCCGCCCAGCAGGCCGCGGACAAGGATGTCCTTGAAATAGCCTTTGGGCAGACCTTTGCGGATCAAATTTTCCGGATTGAACATGGCTTATTTTTTCGTCCGGGTGAGGAAATGGTGGGCGGTGGCGTTGATGCCGAGGACCACGATGAAGAGGGTGATGCCGATCACGAAGAGCGCGCGGTAGTGGACGCTGCCGAGCGGCACTTCGCCGAGCTCTTGAGCGATGATGCCGGTGAGGGTGTGCGAGGGTTGGAAGAACGCGCCGAGGCCTTCGCTGAAGTCGGGGATCTTGATGCGGTTGCCGGCGACCAGCAGCACGACCATCGTTTCGCCGATCACGCGGCCAAGGCCGAGCAGCACGGCGGCGAGAATGCCGGAGAAGGCTGCGGGGACCATCACGCGGAAGGCGGTCTGGAGGCGTGAGGCGCCGAGCGCTTCGGAGGCTTCGGCATAGGCCGAAGGGACATTGTTGAGCGCGTCCTCGGCGAGCGAGAAAATCGTCGGCACACTCATCAATGCGAGCAAGCAACCGGCGGTGAAAATGTTGAGTCGCTCGTCGATCGGGAATCCGGGCACCCACCTGAGCGAGTCATAGGTGGAAATTTCCCGCAGAATCGTGCCGAAGACCATGATACCGATGAAACCGAGCACCACCGAGGGAATAGCTTGGATGAACTCAATGACTGGCTTTACCAATGCCTGCTCGCGCGGAGCGGCGAATTGGTTGACATAAATCGCCGCGCCGATGCCGACCGGGATGGCGATCGTGAGAGCGACGATGGCAATCATCAGTGAGCCGACCGCCAGCGGAATGATGCCGTAAAAATCCTGCCACTCGCCGCCGGTGACCCATGACTTGCCGGTGAGGAAGGAAATGAACGCGGCGGATAGCGGCACCGGATCGGTATGGGTCCAGCTGTTGATCTTGACCGGTGTGGCCTTGAGGTCCGAGATCAGGACCGGCCATGCGGCTTTGGCGGCGTTGAGGTAACGCGAGGCTTTGGCTTGCGTGAGCGAGCTGGGAAGGCTTGGGAAAATTTCGCCGACCGAAGTGGCCAGCTGCTCGTGAAGTTTCACGCAGTCGGGCTTTTTCTCCATCAGCGTCGCCATCGGGCCTTCGACATCAGGCTTCTCGGCGAGCGAGGCCTTGGCATCGGCGATCAGCTTTTCGCGTTCGACTGGGTCCTTGGCATTGGCGGCAGCGGCAAGCAGGGTTTTGCGGTCCTTTTCGAGAATATCGGCAGTCTGGAGCGCCTCTTTGGTGGCGGTGACCGATTCGGTCATTTCCATCACGATCGAGCCGAGGTCCATGCCGGCAGTCTCGAAGTTGTCGATCGTTTCACGAAACTTTTGCAGCGGCTCGGCATGCGATTGGCGGGCGGCAGCGAATGCGGCATTGAGCTTGGCCACGAGCGGCGGCTCATCGGTCGCATCGGCGGGTCGATTGCGCAGCGATTCGATCACCTCCTGGCGCTCGGCCTCGCTGAGGTGCGGGGTGGCGGGAAGATTGGTGAGGGCCTTGGCGCGCTGGGCTTCGTAGTTGGCGCGCAGCACGGCGAGCATGCCGTCATCGCCGCCAGTCGTGGCAGCGGGATTGTTAAGGATCAGATCGCGGGTCGGGCCGACTTGATCGCTGAAGGTGTTGTAAAGCGCGGAGGCTTCCTGCGAGCGTCGCATTTCATCAAGGCATTTGCCGTTGATCTCCGCCTGATAGGCGCGGTTGAGAAGACTGGTGACCTGTTCGTGGGCGCTGAGGTTTTTGCGCGAGATGTCGACGAATTCAAGGCCGGCGATGCGATAAACCTCCAACTCACGACGGTAACCGGGAAAGAAGCCCAAGCCTTCGCGCAGGAGGAAAACAATGATCAGAAGAAGAATGAAAATCGTGAGTCCGGCATTCGATGCGAAGAAAAAACGGATCGCCCGCTCAAAGGAAAAACCCCGCCGTTGGAAGCGATGGCCACTGGATTCGGATTGGGGATTTGGGGAAACCATGCAGGGCTGGCGAAGTGGAGCGCGGATGGCGGCTTTCGGCAAGCAAATGAAACGGGCATCGCTGGAACTGCAACGATGCCCGTTTGTTAGCAACCGATAACCGATAATCGTTGACTATGAATCAGTTAGGAATGAATCCAACCTTCTGGACGATGGCCTGACCGGCAGGCGACTCGACGAAGTCCATGAAGGCCTGAGCTTCGGCGGTCGGCTTGTCCGGGGCGTACAGGTAGCAGAGGCGGGCGTAGGCGTACTTATCGGCATTGGCCGCAACTGGCTCAAGGCCATCGATGGTGATCGCCTTGGTGCCCGGGGTCTTGGAATAAGCAAGGCCGACATAACCGATGCCGTTCTTGTTCTTGGCCACTTCCTGCGCGATCTGCTCGTTGCCCGCCATCTTGAGCGAGGTGGACGGGTAGTCACGACCGCCCATGGCGAGCTTCTGCCAATCCTTGTAGGTGCCCGACGAGGTGTTGCGGGTGTAGATCGAGATCGGGCCTGGAGCACCGCCGATTTCCGACCAGTCCTTGATCTGACCGGTGAAGATCTTGGCGACCTGTGCCTTGGTGAGGCTCGAGACCGGCGAGTTCTTGTTGACGATCACACAGAGCATGTCGTGGCAGATCGGGTGTTCCTTGAGGTAAACGCCCTTGGTGCGGCAGAAGGTGCGCTCGTCGTCCTTGACCTTGCGCGAGGACATGCCGATCTGGGCAGTGCCGTTGGCGAGGGCCGGGAACGCGGTGGTCGAGCCTTCCGCAGCGATTTCGAACTTCACCCCTTTGTGGCCAGCGGCCTTGAAGGCCTCGGCAAGTTGCGGGACGAGCTTGGCGCCGAGGGTATCGCTACCCTTGATGCTCAGCGTTTGGGCTCCGGCCATGGAAACCAGGGCAGCGGACGCAATCAGTGTGTGTATGGCTTTCATTTGTTTGTTGTAGTGGAGATCGGTAGATCAGAACGAGAAGCGAAGGCCGCTCATGAGGGTGTAACCATCATAGTCACCACCACCCATGTCGGAGTACTCAATGCCGTTCATGAGCTTCAGCTTGTGGCCGTGGATGTAGTAGTTGAGGCCGAGGTAGGTGGAGACGTAGGTGTTGCCCTTTTCGTCGTCTCCTTTGGCGCCGTAGGCAAGGCGCTCGTAGCGAGCGGGCACTTGCAGACCGTCACCGTCCGCGCTAGTGGCGAGTTGAAGGCGGCCTACGAGCTGAAGTCCATCCGCAATGAAGTAGGACGGGATGATGGTGATGCCAAAGACATCGGACTGATCGATGGGCTTTGTGGTTGGCTTGCCGTTTTGGATTGGGGTTCCTTCATAGCCAAAGCCATAGAGCAACTCAGTGGTCAGGCCATAGCGTCCATGGTTGATGTCATTGGTGAGCGCGATCGAGTCCGTGAAGAGCGGGGAGGCGCTGGGAGTGAAGTTATCCTCCTTGATTTCACGGAAACCCGGCTCGGTGTTGTGCATGTAGTGGATCGATGCGACGGCTGAGTCGAGTCCTGCCTGTGACGAGTAGTCATAGCCAACCTTGCCGAGCACGATGGCACCTTGGTCGAACTCCGAAAACTCGCGCACGCGGTCGCTGCCGTAAACGCCGAGTTCGTAGAGCCAGTAATCCTCAATGCCCTTGCCGCTGGTCCAGATACCAGTGAGTTCACCGGGGAACA
>JBEINR010000185.1:0-2147 GCA_040377995.1 Akkermansiaceae bacterium
ATTTCGGGGTTAGGTTTTTCGCGAAAGCATTTCACTTCGAAGGGCGGGTTCTCGCAATCGAGCCCGGCAATCACCGCGCGTTCGCCGCGTTCGATGTAGCCGTACGACGGGCAAGCCCATGTCGGTTCGATGCCGATCGTGACAAGCCCGTCGGCCGACTCCGCGCTGAGAATCGCATCGCGCAACACCTCTTGAAACGAAGCGGTGTCCTGAATGAGTTGGTCGGACGGAAGCACCAGCATCACCGCATCGGGATTTTTCGCGGCGACGAGTCCGATGCCAAGAGCGACCGCCGGCGCAGTGTCGCGTTTGGCCGGCTCGGCAAACACATTGGCCGCAGGCAACATCGGTGCAGCCTCACGCACGGCATCGACCTGCTTCTCATTGGTGAGTACAAAGATCTGCTCGATCGGCACCAAGCCATCAAGGCGACGAATGGTTTGCTCGAGCAGCGTGCCGGATCCGAAGAGGTCGAGCAGTTGCTTGGGGCGCGAGTTGCGACTCAAGGGCCAGAAGCGCGTGCCGGATCCACCGGCAAGGATCAGTGCATAAGTGTTGTTAGGCGATGGCATGACATCGCCAAGTTGCGGGATGCCGCCCTCGCGGAAAAGCCGCAATCATCAGAATTTTTCGTTTCCATGGTTGTCGCGGCAAGTTCGATCGGCTACATTGATGACATGCCAGCCGAACATTCCGGATCAAAACCTGTATGGATTGAAACCAGCGCGCTTGCCGCACCGACCTTGCTTGGAGCGGCTGCGGGATTTCTGATTGGGGATCTGATGCATCGCAATGCCCGCCGGGGATTTGGCATCGGCATCGGCGCGCTCGGCGTGGCCGCGTTGCTTCCTTTTGTGGTCGATGGCCTCAACAATCTCGTGACCGGTCCAAAAAGCCGCGTTGGCGTGAAACGCAGAATCCAAGGCATCCGCGACGCGGGCATTGGCGCACCGGACCACGACGAGGTCGACGCAGAGCTTCGCGAGCAAGGCTTGCTGTAAATTATCACCATTTGATTTTTCCCAATAAAAAAGCCCGTGATTAACTCACGGGCTTTTTGGTAAATTTGTACGGCGACCGCTTGGTCAGCCAACCATCAGTTGGCGATGGCCACCACATTCACGCGGCGGGCTTCCCGATCAAACATCACACGGCCGTCGACGAGGGCGAAGAGCGTGTGGTCGCGGCCGATTCCGACGCCAAGACCCGGATGCACCTTGGTGCCGCGTTGGCGGATGATGATGTTGCCAGCGATGACGGCTTGACCGCCGAATTTCTTCACGCCGAGGCGCTTGCTGCGTGAGTCGCGTCCGTTCTTGACGGAACCTTGTCCTTTTTTATGGGCCATGGAAGTGGGTAGGTGAAGTGTTGATGATTAACCGGCGATCGAGGTCACCTCGAGCTTGGTAAGGCTGCGGCGGAAACCTTTGGTTTTGTGGAAGCCCTTACGGCGCTTGAACTTGAAAGCCACACCCTTGGGTCCGCGGAATTGGCTGAGCACCTTGGCGGTGACGGAAGCACCGGCGACGAGCGGGGCGCCAACCTTGACGGTCTCGCCTTCGCCCACGAGCAGGACATCGAACTTGATTTCAGAATCCACGGGCGCGTCGAGTTTCTCGACATCGAACTTCGTGCCTTGTTGAACGCGGTATTGTTTGCCGCCGGTTTTGATCACTGCGTAGGCCATGGCCGTATTGGGAAAGGTTGGTTGTGCCCCTGCGGGCGGGCGGGGAGAAAATCACGGAGCCCCCACCCGCGCAAGGTTTTTTTTGGCTGATTCGGGGGTTTTCAGGGAAATCGCCCGCAAGCGGGTCATTTCGGCGAAAAATCCGGCAAATTGCGCGGCTTTGGAAAAGCGTCCCTGCCCTACTCCCTGCGCTTGAGCAGAGGGAAAAGTACCACGTCGCGAATGGTCGGCGCGCCGGTGAGCATCATCACCAAGCGGTCGATGCCGATGCCGATGCCGCCCGCAGGAGGCATGCCATGCTCGAGGGTCTCGATGAAATCGTAGTCGACTTTCTGTTCTTCCTCGCCGCCGGCTTGATGCTCCAGACGCTGGCGCTGCACATCGGGATCGTTGAGCTCAGAATAGCCCGGTGAAATTTCCTGGCCATTGATGATGAGCTCGTAGACTTCGACGGTTTGGC
>JBEINR010000182.1:0-2163 GCA_040377995.1 Akkermansiaceae bacterium
GATGTTGCCTGCTCGGCAGGGATCGGATCGAGGACGAGCGTGACGAGATGGAAGTCCTGCCGATCGGAAAATTTTTCCGCAAGACGCTTCATGACCGCGAGGCTGCGTTGTGAAAGTTGCGGGTTGCTCGTGCTGATCAGGTGGACTGCCCAGACTTTGCCGCGGAGCTCGAAGAGGTCGTGCGTTTTGCCATCCGGACGAATGATGCGAAGGTCGCGTTCCTGTGTGATGCGGTGACTGCCGGCCGGGCGTGTGTCCGATGCTTTATCGAGGGACCAGCGTTGGTAGGCGGTGAAGATGAGCCCGCCGCCGACGATCATGATCGCGACGAGGATCCAGGCCGTGAGCCGGAGCTTGCGTGGGTCGCGGATGGCGGGCTCGAGGTGATCTGGCAGGGGCATCGGGCGGCAGTCTAGTGCATGCCGGCGGCTTGGCAAGCGGGAGCGGGCAAATGATGGTAGGGCGTGACCGGCCTCGGTCCGCCGAAGAATTTACCCCTGCGGGGAGGAGTCGGCGCTGCGGGCCGCATCGCCCTACCGATTTGAAAAAAGTTGCTGCGGGCCGCATCGCCCTAGCGATTTGGGTTTATCGCCGGGAGTTCGGGTTCGGGGATGAACTTCGAGGTGAGGGCGATCGAGTCGTCGGTGATGTTCCAGCGTTGGTGGAGATCGGTGAGTGATGTGTTAGGGGAAAGGCGGCCGTCGCGTTGGAGGCGGCGTGTGATCACCTTGAGAATGGCGAAGGCTGTGTCGCCGAGTTCCGCGTCGCTGCGGTTGCGGTGGATGCGGGTTTCGAGATTGGTCTGTGCGATGCGTGAGGATTTTCCCGCGTGGAGGAGATCGATCAGGTGGGCAATTTCCACGCCGTAGCCGGTGGGAAATGACAGTGATTCGAGGGTGCTGCGGCGTGCCGCGTATTCGCCAGCGAGTGGCTGGATGATGTCGGCGAGCTCCGGGTAAAACATTGAGATCAGCGGACGCACGAGGATTTCCGAAACGCGGCCACCGCCGGAGTTTTGGTGATGATCGCCGTTGAGCAGCGGGCGCTGATAGAAGGCCTTCACATAATCGATCGAGGCGTCTTGCAAGAGCGGACCGATGAGACCGGTGACGAATCCGGTATGGAAATTTGAGACATCACCATCGAGGTAACAGACGATGTCGCCGCTTGAAACTTTGAGCGACTTCCAGAGGTTTTCACCTTTTCCCGGATGCGTTGGCAACGCGGGTGAGATTTCCGATGAAAGCATCACCTTGGCACCGGCGGAGGCGGCAATTTCGCGGGTGCGGTCGGTCGAGCCCGAGTCCATGACGATCAGCTCGTCGATGAGTGTGATTTTCTGCATCAACGCATCATGGATCGACGATACGATTGTGCCGATGTTTTGCTCTTCGTTGAGCGTCGGGATGCAGACGGAAATTTTTTGCGAGCCTTTGAGCGAGAGCAGGTGTGGGAGGTCGGCAAATTCCGTGTGGTGGAAGCGTTGCATGGCGGCGATCATTGGATCATGTCGCGCGTGATTCCGTATTTGGCGGCGCAGCGCGGGCATTCGATGCGAATCTCGTCGGATCCGGCGAAGAGTTCGTCGAGGCGGTCGCGCCATCCGCCGAGGACGGGTAGAATTTTTTCCAGTGTGCATCCGCAATGGAAGCGGAAGCGGCGGGTTTCGAGGATTTTGATTTCCTCGTTTTGATCGATGTTCTGGACCGCATCGGCATCGAGCGCATCGAACCACTCCATGTCGCAATCCGGTTGGGCGGCGACGAGCGCGAAGTTTTCATCATCGAGGCGGAATGCGCGGGCCGGGCGTTGTTCCGACTGATCGTAAAATTGCGAGATCCATGCGACCGGGTCCTTGCCATCGACTTCGAGCGTCGAGGTGCGCGGTTCGTGGCTGTTTGGCGTGGTCGTTTGCGAATAGAAAAAATTGCGGTCGGGTTCGCGGACATCTTCGGTGAAGATGCGGCCGGTGATGGATTCCTGGGTTGAGCCGCCGGTGACGAAGAGGTTGAGCCGTGGCGCACGGAGGTTCACGGTCCACGCGATGGTTTCCGCCCATGGTCTTGCGACCAAATGCAGCGTGAGCATCGCGAGTGCGTCCTTGAGCATTTGGTCGAGTTCCGCCAAGTGACGGATGCGATGCTGCATCAGGTGCAGGTAGTA
>JBEINR010000016.1:0-9171 GCA_040377995.1 Akkermansiaceae bacterium
ACGATCCACGGATAGCGCTTCACGAAGTCGGGTGTGCCCGTGATGGGCGTGGTGACTTTGAAGTAACCCGGAGTGTTGGTGACAAAGTCGCTGAAGCGGATCTCGGGATTGTTTCGATGTTCGAGAAAGAAGCGTGCGACATCGGTACCGACGAGGTTCATGCCATTGAAATTTCCCTGCGTGTTGAGTCCGCGGCCGTAGTGGTCGTGCCAGTCCTGGTAGCGCGGGCTCATGAGCATGGCGAGCTCGAGGTGGAGGTGGGCGCGGACGCGATTGATGCCGGCGCCGGTGTAACCCATGCGACCGATGACCGAGCCGGCGTTGACCTTGTCGCCGGGCTGGCAGGTGATTTCCGCAAGGTGGGCGTAGAGCGAGTAAACGGCGGTGCCTTCCCACTCGTGTTCGACGACGACATACTTGCCGTAGTTGCTGCGTCCGGCGAGCGGGCTGATGTGGACGACGCGTCCGGCGGAAATGCTGGTGATCAGATCGAGCGGGTTGCCCGAGCGGTCGCGCTTGATGGGGGCAATGTCGATGCCTTCGTGAAATTTCGTGAGCAAAACTTCATTTTCGAAACGAAAGGCATTGCGGACAAGCCCGAAGGATCCGCCCTCCCATGGCTTCGAGACCTGCCCTTCAAAATTGCGGTCCACATGCATGTAGAATCGCTCCGGCTCGTTACTGAATAGATGCGTATTCTCGGTCGGCAGTTGAAGGTCCTGCGCGGCATGGAGCGTGCCGCAAAACGCGATGGTGCAAAGCAAGGTGCGGATCATGGTGTGGCTGCCGGATTAATCTTTTTTCTTCTTCTTGTCGTCCTCGCCGCCGCGTTTGGTCGATTTGTCGAAGATCGAGAGGTCGGCGAGAGTGATGCCTTTCCACACGACCAGCACGCCATCGTTGATTGGTTGGTCGATGATGACCGCATCGACGAGGCGGCCATTGACTTGGGCGACGAGCCATTTGCCCTGATTGATATTCGTCAGTGCTGCGAGTCGTTTTGCGGCGCTGTCCCTGAGGCGGAAGGCGGCGCCATAGCCATCGCCAGCATCGGATGGGAAGGGGCTGTAGGAGACGACATCCTTGGTGCTGATTTCCGGAAGCCTGCGGAAGTAGCGAGTTTGCCCATTGTTGAGCGCGTGGGAGAAAATCATCTTCGGGTTGTCGCTGGCCTCCGTCTCGATGTGGAATGAAAGGCTGGCCTTGTTTTCCGCCTTGCCGGCGGCCATGAGCCATGAAGGGGCGGCGAGGCCAATCAGCATGCCGAGGGTAGCGCAGAGCAATCGCATGGACCCAATGAAGCAGAGTGATCCCGATGAGGAAGAAAATTTGAGCTTCGCGACTGTCATTTTCACGACTTGAGTGGGCAGGTCAGCATGATCCCCGCAAGTCACTCCTTGCACCGGCGGAAATCATGGTTTTTACTCCGCGCATGCACGACAAGATCAACCTTACGCGCGAAGTGGCGGCGATTCAGATTCCGAGTGGCGATGCCCTCACGCTTCCTGCTGGGACCGAGGTTTACATCACGCAGAAACTTGGTGGCACATTCACGGTCGCGACCAGCCAAGGTCTTGCGCGTATTTCTTCACAGGATGCCGACTCGCTTGGCATCGACATGACCGAGGAGAAGAAAAAGCAGGAAGAGGCCGAGCGTTTGAAAGACGCACCGATCGAAGAGCAGGTGTGGGGTCAGCTCAAAGGCGTTTATGATCCGGAGATTCCGGTGGACATCGTCAACCTCGGCTTGGTCTATGATTGCAGCGTCGACAAGGAAGGCGACAAGACGGTGGTGTTGGTGAAGATGACGCTGACCGCGCCGGGTTGCGGCATGGGTCCGGTCATTGCGGCGGATGCGCAGGCAAAGATCATGACCATTGAAGGCGTCGATGAAGCACGAGTTGAGCTCGTGTGGGATCCGGCATGGAATCAGGAGATGATTTCCGAAGAAGGCCGGATGAAGCTCGGCATGGTTTGAGTGACTTTTTTCTAACTCTCGTGAGAAACTTCGGATTGCGTCGGCGGTAATTCAGAAAGATTTACCGCAAAGGCGCCAAGGTCGCAAAGGGGCGCAGAGAAGAGGAGTTTTGGGATAAATGCTGACAAGCTAAAAAGAGCAGTCGAAGCTGCTTCATCTTCTTTCAGCATTTACCTTGTCGAATCGAGGTATGCGATGATCGATGGGATCGCGGTTTCGAGCACCTTGGCGACTTCTTCGTAGGCGGCGGGGCCCATGCCGATCGGGTCGGGCACATCGAGGCCTTGGCGTTTGTCGGTGATGCCGGAAAACTCGCGGATGAGAAAAAACTTGTCGGCGTGCGAGGGGAATCGGCTTTCGAGGGCCGCGAGGTGGCCTTCGGTCATGGCGAAGACATGGGTGGCGGACTCGAGAATTTTTTCCGTCACTTGGCGGCTGGCGAAATCATCGAGTTGAGCGCCGCGTTTTTTGAGGACCTTGAGAGTTTCGCGGCTCGCGGGTGTGCCTTTGGATGCGGCGACACCGGCGGAGCTGGTGGCGAGATCATTGCGGCCTTCGATGGCTTTGCGAAAGAGACCCTCGGCCATCGGGCTGCGGCAGGTGTTGCCGGTACAGACGAAAAGAATGTGAAGCGAAGAGGGCATGTGGATGCGAAAACTCAAAGAACTCTATGTGCACCTGCGGAGGGTCGCGAGGCGAAAATTTCGGCCGTGAGGCCGGTCTTGGCGTGATATTCGGCGGCAAGTTTGCTGGCGATGTCGTTCGCTTTGGTTGATTCGCAAAGCGTGACTGTTGATCCGCCGAAGCCACCGCCGGTCATGCGGGCACCGATCACGCCGCCGCTGCGGCCGATGCTTTGTGCGACATCGACGAGGACATCGAGTTCTTTGCAAGAGACTTCGAAATCATCGCGCAGCGATTGGTGCGATGCGGCCATGAGGGGGCCGAGTTTTTCGAAATCGGCGGCTTTGAGTGCAGCGGCCGCTTCGATGGTGCGGGCGATTTCGCCCACGACATGGCGGGCACGGCGGTTGACCGGATCGCCGAGTTTTTCCCAATGATTTTCCACATCGGCCATCGTGACATCGCGCCATGAGCGTTTGCCGATGATCTTGAGGGCATCTTCCGTGTGCTTGCGACGAAGCGCGTAACCGCCATCGGACAGTTCGTGATGCACCATCGTGTTTGAGATCAGAACGGTGAGGTCGGGATGGGTGAATGGCACGAGTTGCGGTTCGGCCGTCATGCAATCGATGAGCACGAGGTGGTCTTTGGTGCCGAAGGCTGAAGCAAATTGATCCATGATGCCGCAGGGCACATGGGCGAAATCGTGTTCGGCCTTTTGGCAGAGCAGGGCTTTTTCGCGGGTTCCGATTTCCACTCCGAGCAAGCCTTCGAGAAATGTTGCTGTGGCGCATTCCAAGGCGGCGGATGATGATAGGCCCGCGCCACCTGGGACGGAGGAAAGGATGTAGGCGTCGAAGCCTGGGACCGTGTGCCCGAGGTTTTGGAATCCGCGAATCACACCGCGCAGGTAGTTGGTCCATTTCGGTTCGCCTTCTTCGACCGCTTGCGAGACATCGAAGCTGGCGATGCCGCCGCCGAGGGCGGTCGCGATGCGGACTGATGAGCTGCCATTCGGAGTGCCGGCGATCACGATGTAGCGATCGATGGCAAAGGGCAGGACAAAGCCATCGCAATAGTCGATGTGTTCGCCGATGAGGTTCACGCGGCCGGGAGCGGCGGCGGTGATGCTGGCCTTGGCATGAAGATTTTCCAGAAGACCGGCAGCCGCTTTTTCGGCTAGCGATTCGAGTGAAGGGGGAGCTTGAAGCATGGGGAGAAATCAGGTGGCGTCGGTGGTTTGATAGAGTCGACGACGGTAGCTTTGGACCGCTTGCGTCCAGATCGGATGAATGCTGTCGGCGGGGCGGAGCCATACCGCGCGGTGCATGAGGAGCATCGCGGGACCAAGGTAGAGCAGCTCCGAAAGTTCGTTTTTGCTTAGGTCGCCCGGGCCTTTCGTAAGGCATCGTTCGGCGAGTGCTTCTTCATTTTGCCGCAGCTCGACATTTTCAAGCAACGACACATGCACGCCGTTCACATAGGGATCGACCACCGCGGCAATGATGCCATGGCGATCGTCGCCTGCCGCATCGAGTGCCGGATCAATGGCGCCCTTGGCTTCTTCTGCGAGCACCATCACGCTTGGCGGATCCCTTTCCTCGGGGATGCTGAGAATGCCGTGTTTAGCGAGTTTGAGCCCGTAACGCACGCGGCTGGTCCAAACCGAAACCGGCGCGGAAAGCACAAGCCCGAGGAGGATCGGTGAAATCCATGCGGTGAATGTGAGGTCAATGTTCAACGCGATCACGGTCCACACGATGCCTAGGATCGTTGGAAACAAATGGAAGCGGATCGCGTCGCCCCATGAGGTGCCATCGGTCTCGCGGTTTTGGTTGCCCCATCCGACGGCGCGGCCGAGCAGGATGCTGATGACCATGAGCGTGTGTGCGGCCATGATGCAGGGGGCGAGGAGGATCGAAACGATGGATTCGAGGGTGACACCCGTCACGATGCGGATGATGCCGCCGAAGGACTTGCGGATTTGCGGCACGAAGATCGCGCGCAGCATCGAGAGGATTTTTGGGAGGAAGAGCAGGGTGAAAATGAAGCAGGTGAGGATGATACTTTGTTCGATGCCATTGAAGCCGAACAAGCGGTCGACATGGCTTTCGAAGGGCAGGCGGCTCAGTTCGCTGGTGGAGCGATCCCATGCGACCCAGGTGCCGAGCACGAGGAACAGGAACCAAAGCGGGCTGCCGAGGTAGGCCATGATGCCCATGAAAAGGTGCATGCGCACCGAGAAGGGCAGCTTGCGCGCAAAGATGAGCCAGAGGTGTTGGAGGTTGCCTTGGCACCAGCGGCGGTCGCGGATGAGGTGATCGACGAGCGTGGGCGGCGCTTCCTCGTAGGTGCCCTCGATGTCCCATGCGAGCCAGACTTCCCAGCCTTCGGCAACCATCAGCGCCGCTTCGACGAAATCGTGGCTGAGGATGCGACCACCGAAGGGTTCGCGGCCGGGGAGTGCGGGTAGTTCGCAGAACTCCGAGAAGGGCTTGAGGCGGATCAGGGCGTTGTGACCCCAGTAGCTGCCGCCGCCGAGTTGCCAGAAGTTCAGGCCACGGATGAAGACCGGCCCGTAAAGCCGCATGGCAAATTGTTGGAGGCGGGTGAAAACCGAGGATCCGCGGATGAGCTTGGGTGGCGTCTGAAGAATGCCGAGGCGAGGGTAGGCCTCCATGACGCGGGCCATTTTGACGATGTCGGCGCCATCCATGAGGCTGTCGGCATCGAGTACGAGCATTGCTTCGTAGCCACCGCCCCAGGTGCGGACAAAGTCGCCGATGTTGCCGGCCTTGCGGTTTTCATTGGTTCTACGACGTCTATAGTAGATGCGACCGAAGCCGTCGAGTTTGCGGCAGAGGTTGGTCCATGCCGTTTCCTCCATGACCCAGAGGTCGAGGTCGCGCGTATCGCTGAGGATGAAAAAATCGAACGACTCGAGGTGGCCGGTGGCTTCGATCGAGCGGTAGATCGCCTCGATGCGGGCGCAGGTGCGGGTGCTGTCTTCGTTGTAGACCGGCATGACCACCGCATGGCGCTTGGTGAGCGGGCCGCTGCGGCTATCGGCAAGTTTTGTGATGCGTGCCGCGCGGCGGACGCCGAGTAGCATATCGATCGCGCCGAAGATTGCATGAAACGATCCGAGCGTGAGGAGGCCGTTGAGCAGGATGAAGATGGCCAGCAGCGGAAAGTGGGCCTTTTGCAGGCCCATGCGCCAGAAGAGGTCGGCCAGCCAGAGGCTGGCGGCGATGTTGAATAAAAGAACGCAGCCGAAGAAGATCGCGCGCCGCACGCGAGTGGTTTTGGCGCTGAAGAACACTTTGCCCGAGTCGGGCGGTGAGAGGTCGGCGGGTTCCATCAGTCGAGAAGGAGGAACCATGCGGCCAGCGCGATGATGGCGAGCAGCACGGCAGTGAACATGAGTCGAACGATCGGTTTGCGATCCATCGTTTGCCACCATTGCGCGGCACCGCTGCCGATGGCGTTGAGCTCAAGCGGCTTGGGCACCATGGTGAGGTTGGCGAATCGCGGTCCTGCGGCGAGGTAGGATTTTTTCATCGCTTCGACAAAGGCGGGTGGCCATGGCGGCGGGGTAAGAAAAACGCCCTGCCATTTGTCGGGCATGCCGGCGAGGAGGAGTGCGAGACGGCCGCGGGCGGCGAGGCGGCGGTTTTCGAGCGGAACATCGAGCACATCCTGGGTCCAGTTGGCGATTTCGGTGAGCGCCTCTTCCATCGCGAGAAGCCGGGCTGGCTTGTCGGGCTCATTGGTCCGTCTTGCCGATGCCCGCCACAGGATGCCGCGGACGAGTTCGGCAACGAGCAGACGATTGCGCAGGCGAAGTGCTTGCAGATAGGCCTCAACCGCGGTGTAGGCCTCCTCCCACTCGACGAGTTCCTGTTCGCTGAGTGGCGGCAGGCGGTCTAGGGAGTGATGCGATGGACCCATGTTTCGGTGAGGTAGTTGTCACCGCGTTTCAGGCAGCAACGAAGCTCGATCGGACCAATGTCGGAAAGCTTGGATCCTTCGGCCGAGGGGGCGACTTGGAATGCGAGGCGCCAGCGCTCGTCGGGGAGTTGTTGGAGGTTGACCCCTTGGATGACAACCTTGCTGCCGTTTTCGCCGATCGCTTCGATTTGTGGTGCTATCGGTACATCACCGGCTTGCTGGAGGCTCGTTCCTTTGAACTCGACGATGATGGTGCGCTGGCCGGGTTGCCAGTCGTGGATGCCGCTGCGGGTGGCCACCACATGGCCGGTCGCTAGGGATGGATCGGGATCCGTGGTCCAGTGCTGGCGATAGGAAAACTCGATGCGATCGCCGGCTTGTGGGATGCGTGCGGGTTCCCACATTGCGACGGTGTTGTCGGAGAGCTCGTTGGTCGTCGGGATTTCCATCAGCATCACGCGGCCGGGGCCCCAGTCGGAGGTTGGCTCGATCCACAATGACGGGCGCAGGTGGTAGGCGGCTTCATCGTCCTCATAGGCGCTGAAGCGGCGGTCGCGTTGGAGGAGACCGAAGCCATCGCACTTGTCCATGCTGAAGAAGCTGAATTCGAGTCGGCCCGAATCATTGCAGATCGGCCTCCAGATGCGTTCGCCGGTGCCCATGCGGATGGCGAGTCCGTCGGTGTCGTGCACTTCCGGGCGGAAATCATCAAAGCGGCGGCGCGAGTTTTCGCCGAACCAGAACATGCTCGACATCGGTGCGATGCCGAGGCGTTGGACAGCGCGGCGGGCAAAGATCACGGCGCGGACCTCGACGATGGTTTCGTTGCCCGGATGAATTTTGAAAGCATAGGCGCCGGTGTAGGAGGGGCCGTCGAGCAATGCGTAGAGGCGGGCTTGGGTTTCGCCTGGCTGTGGCTTGCGCAGCCAGAATTCGCGGAAGTTGGGGAACTCCTCGGTCACGCCTTCGGTGCCGGTATCGACCGCGATGCCGCGTGATGAGATGCCCCAGCGCTGGTTGCGGCCGAGCGCGCGCCAGTAACTGGCGCCTTGGAAGACGATCAGCTCGTCGAAGTAATCGGGGTTGTTAAGTTGCGTGTGGAGGCGGAATCCGGCAAAGCCACCATCGGCGGGAAGCTCACCATGTTTTTGGATGAGCGGGCCGTAATTGAAGAATGCCTCTGCGAGGCGGATACGTTGCTGGTGGCTGCTGGTGAATTCATTCAAGGTCACCGGCTCGCGGTAAAGATAACCGGGGTGGAAAAACATCGCGCGAAAGGGCAGGTTTTCGGCAGCCCAAAGCGCTTGGTTCGGATTGAAGCGGATGTCGCGGTACTGATCGTAGGTCAGGTTGTTCATCCACTCCGGCAACGAGTCACGGTTGGGAGGAGTGTAGGGTTTGTTGGCAAGATCCCTGGCCCTGCTTTGAATGCTGTCGAACCCGATGTCTTCGCGTTCCCATGTCTGGCCCAGGACGCTCGGCGCTGCGGTGGCGACCACGAAAAAGAATAATATGCTTCGCACAGGGCGATTGTTTAGGTGCCAAGTCGCGCGGCGTCAAGATTGGCCGATGGCAAATCCAACAGAAAATCGGACTTTTTTCGTGTAGTCGTAAAGTAACATAAAGGCTTACATCGACCGAAGGAGGCCGAGGGTTTCCTCGAGGCGAGCCTTGGGCTTGATCGTTTCAAGCCGGGGAAAACGCCTTTCGGCTAACAGGATATAGGCGCCGTTGCGGTACAGCATGAGGCGCTGGCCTTGGATTTCGACCGACTGGATGTCGTTGACGGCGGCAAGGGCCTTAATGCGGGCAATGGTCAGCAAGTTTTCCACCGGCCCGGGCAGGCGGCCGAAGCGGTCGCGCCATGCCGACTCGAGTGCATCGACGGCTTTGACGGTCAGCACGCCAGAGAGTTCGCGGTAGGCCTTGAGGCGCAGGCGTGTGTCATCGAGCCATGTGCTTGGCAGAAACGCGGGGATCGCATCGCTGGCATTTTGGCTGTCGTGTTTGAGCCAGGCGGCTTCGGTGCCGACGACGAAGTCCGCCTTGAAGCTCGGTGGTGTCGTGCTGCCGGTTTTGCGTCCTTTGAGTCGTTCGACCGATTGCTTTAGGAGTTGGCAATAGAGGTCGAAACCGATTTGGGAAATGTGACCTGATTGTTTGGTGCCGAGGAGATTTCCCGCGCCGCGGATTTCGAGATCGCGCATGGCGATTTTGAATCCCGAGCCGAGTGCGGTGTGTTCCTTGATCGCGTGGATGCGTTTGCGGGCATCTCCAGCGGTGATCATGTCGCGCGGCAGAAGCAGGATCGCGTGGGCTTTTTCACCGGCGCGTCCGACGCGGCCGCGGAGCTGATAGAGATCGGCGAGGCCAAAGCGGTCGGCGCGGTCGATGATGATCGTGTTGGCGTTGGGGATGTCGATGCCGGTCTCGATGATCGTCGTGGCCAGCAGCACATCGGCCTCGCCTTTCACGAAGGTACGCATGACTTGCTCGAGCTCGTCCTTGTCCATTTGGCCATGGCCCACAAGAATGCGGGCTTCGGGTACCAGCGCGGCGATTCGCTCGCGCATGTTTTCGATCGTCTTGACGCGGTTGTGCAGGAAAAATGTTTGGCC
>JBEINR010000061.1:0-5133 GCA_040377995.1 Akkermansiaceae bacterium
ATGGATCAAGTGATCGAGGAACGCGCCGGCAAATCGATCCCCGCGATCTTTGAGGAGTCGGGCGAAGCAGGCTTTCGCGAAATGGAAACTTCCTTGCTGAGGGAAATCACCGACCACGCAAGCAGTGAGCGACACATCATTTCCACCGGCGGCGGCATCGTCGGCAGCGATGAAAATCGCGCGCTGCTCAAACAACTCGGTTATGTCGTGTGGCTCAGTGCACCGATCAAAGTGATCCTTGAACGCACCGGCAAAAACCGCAATCGTCCGCTCCTCAACACCGAAGACCCGGCCGCAAAAATCCAGCTCCTCATGGACCAACGCATCCCACTCTACGAGGAGGTTGCCCATCTGAAACTCGATACCTCGGGCCTCGATTTCAGCGAGCTCGCCACCGGCATCCTCGAGTGTGCCCGCTACTTTTTCACCAGCCGCGCATGACCTCTCCCGAGGCACAGGTGAAACATTGGGCCGCCGAGGCAGGCTTCGACGATTGCCGCTTCGCCAAAGCCGGCACCGCAAGCCATGCGAAGGAATTTCTCAATTGGATCGAGCGCGGCAAACACGGCGAGATGGCCTGGCTCGAGCGCAACCCGCATCGCCGCTGCGACCCGCGCGAAGTCCTGCCCGGATGCCGCACAGTGATCTGCCTCGCCCTCAACTATTTCCCTGGAAACAACCCCTTTCCCGAAAACCACCCCGGAGGCTACCGCATCGCCCGCTACGCATGGAACAACGATTACCACGACCTGATCGAAAAAAAACTCAGAGAGCTTGATCAAAAATTACAAACCCTCGGCAGCACGCAAAAATTCTATGTCGATACCGGCCCGGTCCTCGAACGTGATTTCGCCAGCGATGCCGGACTCGGCTGGAATGGCAAATCGACGATGCAAATCCACCGCCGACTCGGCACCTGGTTTTTCCTCGCCGACATCCTCACGACCCTCGACCTCACACCCGACGCGCCAATCCGCGACCACTGCGGCTCGTGCACCCGCTGCATGACCGCTTGCCCGACCCAAGCGATCACCGCCCCGCGCCAACTCGATGCCCGCCGCTGCGTTTCCTACCTGACCATTGAAC
The DNA here is from genome assembly GCA_040377995.1 of Akkermansiaceae bacterium. Classification (GTDB taxonomy): domain Bacteria; phylum Verrucomicrobiota; class Verrucomicrobiia; order Verrucomicrobiales; family Akkermansiaceae; genus Luteolibacter. The sequence continues at coordinate 1,087 of JBEINR010000061.1, forward strand.
ACAAGGGCCCGATCCCCCACGAATTTCGCCGCGCCATCGGCAACCGCATCTACGGCTGCGACGACTGCCTGCAAGCCTGCCCATGGAATCGCTTCGCCAGCACCTCCCGCGAGGCGAGCTTCCATGCCCGCGAGTCGGTCTTCTCGATGAAGTTGCGCGATTTCCTCAGCCTCACCGACGAATCCTTCCGCGCGCTCTTCGCCAAATCCCCCATCAAACGCATCAAACGCCCGGCCTTCCTCCGCAATGTCTGCGTCGCCCTCGGCAACACCGGCACCGCCGATGACCTCCCCGCTCTCAGGCAAGCCGCCCAAGACCCCCACCCGCTCGTTGCCGAACACGCGCTTTGGGCCATCGCCGAGATCGAAAGCCGCGGAACATGCATGCAAACAGGCCCCAAGGCCCGAGTTTGAGCTTGCAAGCCTGGCACGGAGGGCTTAAGAGTCGCCCCCACAGCTTCTGACGAAAGAAAGGAGTGGGTCTCGTACCCACTCTTTTGCGTCTACGGACATCAGAAGCAGCGATCGCACACAACGCCCGCCATGACCAACGATATCGTCGCCCTCATCGAATACTACGAAAAGGAAAAAGGCATCGACCGCGACAAGGTCGTCGCCGCCTTGGAATTTGCATTCATCTCCGCCTACCGGAAAATGGTTCCCGGTGCCGACGCAATCGAAAACATCCGCGCCGATGTGAACACCCGCAAAGGCGAAACCCGCATCTTCGCCTCACTCACGGTCGTGGCCGATGAGGATTATGCGGACAAATTCAACGAAGTCCCTCTCTCCACCGCTCTAAAGAAAAACCCCTCGGCCGCCATCGGCGAGCAGGTGGAATTCAACATCACGCCCAAAGACTTCGGCCGCATCGCCGTACAAACCGCGAAGCAAACGATGATGCAACGCCTCCGCCAAGCGGAGAAGGAAATGATCTACGAGGAGTTCAAGGACCGCGCCGGCGACATCGTTTCAGGCACCGTCCGCCGCTTCGAACGCAACGATGTGATGATCGACCTCGGCAAATTCGAAGGCATCATGCCCAACCGCGAACGCGTCCAAGGCGAAGATTACAACATCGGCGACCGCATCCGTTGCTATGTGCTTGCCGTCGAAAACGAAGGCCGCGGCCCGGAAATCATCCTCTCGCGCAGCCACCCGAATTTCGTCCGCCGCCTGTTTGAAGCCGAGGTCAACGAAATCTCCGACCGCACCGTCGAAATCCGCGGTATCTCCCGCGAGGCAGGCTTCCGCACCAAGGTTGCCGTCTGGAGCAGCGACCCAAAGGTCGACCCCGTCGGTGCCTGCGTCGGCATGCGCGGCGCCCGCGTCAAAAACATCGTCCGCGAACTCAATAACGAAAAAGTCGACATCATCCGCTGGAGCGAAGACCCGAAAGAATTCGTCCGCGAAGCACTCAAACCCGCCGAACTCCGCTCAATCAGCGTCGACGAGGAAAACAAGATCGTCCATGTCACCGTCGATGAAATCGACCTCAGCAAGGCCATCGGCCGCAAAGGCCAAAACGCCCGCCTCTCGTCACGCCTCATGGGCTGGGATGTGCAGGTCCGCCGCGACGAATCAAAGGAAGAACAATTCAAGGAAAAGATCGGCGGTGCCGCCCACACGCTCGCCGAGCAACTCGAGATCACCGACGAACTCGCCAACAAGCTCACCCTCGCCGGCGGATTCAACCCGGAAATGATCGTCGACATGCCATCCGAATACATCGCCGCAGCCCTCGAAATCACTCCCGAGGCCGCCGATGCGATCCTCTCACGCGCCCAATCCCTCGTCTCCGGCGGAGAAGCAGTCACTAGCAACGACTGACCCCCGCCCACCCCAACACACCACTGCCAGAAAAGCCGGATGCCCAAAAAAAGCGACAGCTCACCACCCGAACAGGACAAGGTGCTCGACCTCCTCGAGACCACCAAGAAACCTTCACGCCGTGAGCGCCAACGCCAGGATGCGGAAGCCAAAGCCCCAGCACCGAGCAAACTCGATCAAGCCAAACTCAACGCCCTCGACCTTTTTGCCGAGGAAGCCAAACCGAAAGTTCGCAAAACCACCGCCAAGCCAAAGGCAGTGATCGGATCGATTTCCAAGGTTCTCGAAAAAGAGGACCCGTCGATGGTCAAAATCCCGGCTCCCGCAGTCGAATCCTCACCTGCCGCCAGCACTACCGCCGATGCGGAATCCAGCGACCCTAGCGACTCCGGTGACCCAAAGCTGATCATCATCAAGCCGCCGATCCTTGTTCCCGAACTCGCTTCACGCCTCGGCCTGAAGCCGTTCAACATCATGGCCGACCTCATCAAGCTCGGCGTTTTCCCCGCTCCCAACCAACCGATCGAACCGGAAACCGCATCAAAAATTTGCGAGATCCACGGCTTCACCTTCGAACGCGAAAAACGCGACAAGGAAAAAGGTTTCCACAAGGTCGAGGAAGTCATCACCGAACCCGAAGCCCCAGCCGAGGAACCGGAAGACCAACTCAAGCTACGCCCGCCGATCGTCACGATCATGGGCCATGTCGACCACGGCAAAACCTCGATCCTCGATTACTTCCGCAAAACGAAAATCACGGCCGGCGAAGCAGGTGGCATCACCCAGCACATCGGTGCCTACCAGGTGATCCACAACGACCAGGAAATCACCTTCCTCGACACACCGGGCCACGCGATTTTCTCCGACATGCGAGCACGCGGCGCCGACATCACCGACATCGTGGTGCTCGTGGTCGCCGCCAATGACGGCATCATGCCGCAAACGCTCGAAGCGATCCAGCACGCGAAAAAAGCAAAGAAGACCATCATCATCGCGATCAACAAATGCGACCTCCCCTCGGCGAATGTCGAACGCGTGAAATCCCAACTCGCCGAACACGGCCTGCAAACGACCGACTTCGGTGGTGACACGGAATTCGCCGCTGTCTCCGCACTCAACGGCCAAGGCATGAGCGACCTGCTCGACCTGATCAGCCTCCAGGCCGAAGTTCTCGAACTCAAAGCCAACCCAAAATCCACCGCCCGCGCCGCCGTGATCGAAGCCCGTGTGGTCCCCGGCCGCGGCACCACCGCCACAGTCATCGTGGAATCCGGCACGCTCAAAGTCGGCACCCCCTTCATCTGCGGCCCCTACGCCGGCAAGGTCCGCTCGCTCATCAATGATCGCGGCACCAGCGTGAAGTCCGCCCACCCGGGCATGCCGGTCGAAGTGATCGGCTTCGACGAACTCCCGAATGTCGGCGACCACCTCACGGAAATGAAATCGGAACGCGAGGCCAAAACCCTCGCCGCCGATCGCCAGGAACAACAGCGCATCGCTCGCCTCAAACCGCAACACCGCAACCGCCTCGAGGACCTCTACTCGATGGTCAAAGATGGCGGTGGCAAGGCAATGCTCAAACTGATCCTCAAGTGCGATGTGCAAGGATCAGTCGAAGCAATCAAAAAAGCCGTGCTCGCGATCGAATCGGAAAAGGTCGAATGCTCGTTTATCACCGCCGCCGCAGGGCCAATCACCGAATCGGATGTCGCCTACGCGGCCTCAACCGATGCGATCATCCTCGGCTTCAATGTGAAGGTGGAAGCTAAAGCGGTGAAGGCCGCCAAGGCCTCAAGCACCGAAATCAAACTCTACTCGATCGTTTACGAACTCATCGACCAAGTCCGCGAAGCCATGCTCGGACTCCTCGAGCCCCTCAACCGCGAAACCGTCATCGGCCACGCCGAAGTCCGCAAGGTCTTCAAACTCTCCAGAGGCCGCGCCGCCGGCTCCTTCGTCAGCGATGGCCGCATCCACCGCAAGGCCCACGCCCGCGTCATCCGCGAAGGCATCCCGGTCTTCGACGGCCGCATGTCCACCCTTCGCCGCTTCCAGGAAGAGGTCGAGGAAGTCCGCACCAACTTCGAATGCGGCATCCGCCTCGGCGAATTCAACGAATACCAGGAAGGCGACATCATCGAGTGCTACAAACTCGAAAAAGTCCCGCAGACGCTGTGAGAGTAAAAGCTGAAACTCTGAAATGCTGAAAAGCTGAAAT
>JBEINR010000088.1:0-3885 GCA_040377995.1 Akkermansiaceae bacterium
AGAATGATGAACAAGAGAATTAGAGCAGAGCAGAGCTGGGTTCGAGCAGGGATATTTTTTCTTCTGACAGCCTCACTCAGCTTTGGTGGGATCGATATGCTGAATCTCTCCCGGGCGAAACCCGGGGCGTCAGTCAGCGGGATGTCAGATATGACTGCGGAGGTCGGCCAAGACCCCTCATGGAAAATAATAGAGATGGGTGACAATAAGGGCGTCCGGTATTGTGCGTCCGTGGATTCAGGCTTATGCACGCGGGCTTGCCGCGTGCATAAGCCTACCCTCAGGTCGCGACCCTGGATGCCAATACCCTGGGTTACAACGACACCGGTCTTGCGCCCGGGACAACCTATTATTATCAGGTTCGTGCTTGTAATAATGCCGGCAATGGAACTGCCTCACCTGAGGCAAGTGCCCTCACGCGCACTTTGCGCGAAGACTGGCGCATGATTTACTTCGGCACACTCGTTAACTCCGGGTCCGCTTCGGATTTGGCTGATCCGGACAACGATGGCGGGGTGAACCTGATGGAATATGCCCTGAATACAAATCCGAATTCCGCAACTTCCAGTCCTTCAATTATTCCTGCAGTGGACAACAACCGCCTGACTGTGTCCTTTAACCGGATTAGTGATCCAACGATTGTCTATTCCGTGCAGGTGAGCGGCGATCTTTCTCCGGGCGGCTCCTGGCAAACCATCTGGTCGAGCACCGGGGTGCAAAATACCAGCGGTCCGGTTACGGTGACGGACCCCGTGGATGTCACCAGCAATTCCAGGCGGTTTATGCGTTTGAAGATTACTGCCACCGAGTGACGAAGTTGCGGGTGCCCTCCTCTGCACTCCCATCGTTGGCTATCAGAGGGCGCCGAAGCGGCGGTGGCGTTGTTCGTATTCGCGGACGGCTTGGATGAGGTCGTTGCGGCGGAAGTCGGGCCAGAATTTTTTGACGATTACGATCTCGGCGTAGCTGATTTGCCACAGCAGGAAATTCGATAGGCGCATTTCGCCGGAGCTGCGGATGAGCAGGTCGGGGTCGGGCATGCCGGCGGTGTTGAGGCGTGAGGCAAAGAGTTGCGTGTCGATATCGGCGGCTTGGATTTTTCCGGCGGCGGCATCGGCGGCGAGTGAGCGTGCGGCAGCGGTGATTTCCTCGCGTGCGCCGTAGGAAAGGGCGAGTACGAGGGTGAGAGCGGTATTGTTCGCGGTCTCGGCGATGATCGATGCGAGCAGCTCGCGGGTTTTTTCCGGCAGTCGTTCGGTTTGACCGATGGCGAGGAGGCGGATGTTTTTTTTGCGCAGGTCTTTGGCTTTTTCGACAAGGAAGCGATCGAGGAGTTCCATCAATGCGCGCACTTCGTGAGCGGGTCGGTTCCAGTTTTCTGATGAGAATGCGTAGAGCGTGAGAAACTCGACGCCGAGTTCAATGCAGGCATCGGAGATTTCGCGGACCGATTCCGCGCCGGCGCGGTGGCCTTCGCGTCTGGGTAGCCCGCGCTCGGCGGCCCAGCGGCCGTTGCCATCCATGATGATGGCGATGTGACGCGGAATGTCGGCGGATGCTGGCATCGCTGGCTATGGGTTTTGTCAGTTTGCCACGAGCGTCTGCGTGCGATCGGGGCCGACGCCGACGAATGCGATGGGGGCACCGCACAATTCGGAGAGGCGTGCGAGGTAGGCTTTGGCCTGCGCTGGAAGGCTTGCGAAGTCCTTGCACGCGGTGGTGTCGCATTTCCATCCGGGCATGCTTTCGTAGATCGGAGTGGCGCGATCCCATGCCGAACGATCGGCGGGTGGCAGCGTGTGAGTGGTGCCATCGACGAGGTAGCCTGTGCAAATTTGCAGCGTGTCGTAGGCATCGAGTCCGTCGACATTGGTGACGGCGAGTCCGGTGACTCCGTTGACCATGCAGGCGAAACGCAGCAGGACCGTATCGAGCCAGCCGCAACCGCGTGGGCGTCCGGTGGTGGCGCCAAACTCGCGGCCGAGATCGTGGAGGTAATTTGAAAGCCCTTCGTCGCCGGTGGGAAATGGGCCGGAGCCAACGCGTGTGGTATAGGCCTTGCAGACGCCGATGACCGCATCGATCGCGGTCGGCGGCAGGCCCGAGCCGGTGCAGGATCCGCCGGCGGTGGTGTTCGACGATGTGACGAAGGGGTAGGTGCCGAAGTCGATGTCGAGCAAGGTGCCTTGCGCGCCTTCGAAGAGAAGTTTTTTGCCCGACTTCCATGCGGCGTGGAGGGCCGGGATGGTGTTGGTCACATGCGGGCTGAGTCGAGCGAAGGCGGTGTAGATTTCATCGATCACCTTGGCGGCATCGAAAGTTTGCAAATCGTAGCGCTTGAGGATTTCGTTCGCTTCGGCGACGCGGTGGGTGATTTGTGCTTCGGCAAAAGCGCGATCGAAGAGGTCGGTCATGCGCAGGCCGCAGCGGTTGATCTTGTCGGCGTAGGCCGGACCAATGCCGCGTTTGGTGGTGCCAATCTTGCGATCGCCGAGCGATGCTTCGCGTGCGGCGTCGAGTTCCTTGTGAAAGGGCATCACCACATGAGCGCGATCGGAAATTAGAAGCTTTTCGGGCGTGATCGAAATCCCTTGTGACTCGATGCGTTCGATTTCGCTGACGAGGCCGATCGGGTCGATCACCACGCCGTTGCTAATCACATTGATTTTCGAATCCCAAAGAATCCCCGAGGGTAGCAGGTGGAGAACATACTTTGTGCCGTTGGCGATCACTGTGTGGCCGGCGTTGTTGCCGCCTTGGCCGCGGATCACCACATCGGCGGATTCGGTGAGGTAGTCGACGATCTTGCCTTTGCCTTCATCGCCCCATTGGAGGCCGGTGATAATGGTATTCATGAAATGGTGGTCTGAAGTTATGTTTTACCGCGAATGAACGCGAATTAATTGGAATGATTTGAGTGGATGATGCGCTCCCACTCCCGTTTGGCTTTTTTGAAATTGATGATGAGACCGACCGGCATTTCGGTGATGCGGAGGTAGTTGAGCATTTGACCGCGTTTGATGTCGGTGATGCGTTCGATCGTTTTGGTGTCCACGACGATTTTTCCGTAAACGATGAGGTCGGGTATGAATTCTCCGACCTTTATTTCCCTCCAGTGCACGGGAAATGGTTTTTGCTGCTCGAATGGTATTCCCCGATGGCGAAATTCCACAACGAGGGAATTTTCATAAGGCTTTTCATGCAAGCCATGGCCGATGCCATTAATGATCTCCAACGCGCAGGAAATGATGGTGTAGACCTCATCCTTCAAAACCAATTCGCGTTCATTCGTGTTCATTCGCGGTTAGTTCCCTGTGTGGGTTTCAATCAGTCGCGAGAATTCCTCGAAGAGATAGGATGCGTCGTTGGGGCCGGGGGCGGCTTCGGGGTGGTATTGGACGCTGAAGATCGGGTGGGTTTTGTGGCGCATGCCTTCGACCGTTTGGTCGTTGAGGTTGATGTGGGTGACTTCGATTTCGGGCGGAAGCGAATCGGGATCGACTGCGAAGCCGTGGTTTTGCGAAGTGATGGAAATTTGTCCGGTGCGGAGGTCCTTGACCGGTTGGTTGCCGCCGCGGTGGCCGAACTTCAGTTTGAAGGTGCTGCCGCCGTAGGCGTGCGCGAGGAGTTGGTTGCCGAGGCAGATGCCGAAGATCGGTTTTTTGCCGATGAGTTGGCGGAGTTCGCTGTGGATGTAGCCGAGCGCGGCTGGGTCGCCGGGGCCATTGGAGAGGAAGATGCCGTCGGGATTTTTGGCGAGGACTTCGGCGGCGCTGGTTGTGGAGTTCACCACCTCGACTTCGAAACCCGATTGGCGCAGGCTGCGCAGGATGTTGAATTTGATGCCGAAGTCGTATGCGACGATGCGGTGTTTCACCGGCGGCA
>JBEINR010000227.1:0-1530 GCA_040377995.1 Akkermansiaceae bacterium
CCCGGCCTTCGCGGCGAGTTGGAAGTGGCCTTCGAGAAAATCACGCTGGCGTTTGCGGAAATTTTCATCGGTCCACCCCTCGGGCGCGGGATGATAATAATCGAGGCCGGTCTCGCCGATCGCGCAGACCCGCGGGTCGGCGACAAAGGCAGCAAGTTGCTCCGGTGCATCGTCTGGCGCGTGATGCACATCGCAGGGGTGGATGCCGATGCAGGCGTGGACTGCCGGGTGCGTGGCAATTTCAAGATTCGCGGGCACATCATCGAGGCAAGTCGCCAGCGTCACCATGCGGTCGATGCCGGCGGCGAGGGCGCGATCGATCAGGCCCGGCACTTCGTCTTTCGAAAAGCGGTGTGACGCGAGATGGCAGTGGGAGTCGATGAACATGGATCAGCGATTCAAGGCCCGCAGAAGACCACGCACTTTGTCGAAGTCCTTGATGCCGGGTGACGACTCCGCGCCGGATGCGACATCGAGCGCCGAAGGGTGAAGCATTTCCGCGGCGCGCGCGGCGTTCTCGGGTTTGATCCCGCCAGCGAGGATGAGCGGCAGTTGCGTGTGCTTTGATTTGAAATCAAGCGCGGTGTTCCAATCGAATGTCTCGCCAGTGCCGCCATAGACGCCGGGCGCGTGGGCATCGAGCAGGACAGCGGCCGCGAGGAAATCCTCCACGCGTTCGAGGTCGGCATGCGTTTTCACGCCGATCGCCTTGATGAACGGAATGCCGGCCTCGCGCAGTGCCGCGGCATCGGCGGGAGTTTCATCGCCGTGCAGTTGCACGAGATCGAGCAGACCCTCGCGAACGAGGCTGATCTGCAATTCGACCGGCGCGTTTACAAACACACCAACGCGCAAAATGCGGCCTTCGAGTGAGGTCAGCCATCCTGCCTCCGTGCTTGCGACATGGCGCGGCGAGCCGGGCCAAAAGTTCACACCGATCGCATCGACGCCGAGCTCAACGAGCCTTTCCGCGTCCGCCGCATTCGTGACGCCACAGACTTTAAGCGACACGCTCTGGTGATCGAGAAAGGAATCGAGCCGACTCATGCGGCGCAGACTAGACGATAAGGACCGGTTTGGCATTCGCAAATTTCAACTCATCCATCCAGCGATCCACGCCGACTCCGATAGGCCAAATGGTTCTTGACGCCCCCGCCGTAGACTCATGTCTTGATGCAATACGCCGAGTGTCATGCCACACGGCCGCCAACATCATCAGCAACCCATGCAACCCGACCCGCAAGACCACCACGACTTCATCCATAGCGAGAAATTCCTCCAAGGCCTGATGAAGCGCCAGCTCCGCCTATCCATCGCCTGCGCCTCGGCCTTTCTGCTGCTCTTGCTCGGGCTACCGCTACTCAATTACTTCGCGCCGGACTTCATGGCGCAACGCGTTGGTGGCTTCACCTTGAGCTGGCTTGTGCTCGGCGTGCTGTTCTTTCCTTATGTCTGGATCATTGCGCGTTGGTTCATCAGCCGCTCGATGGCGCTCGAAGCCGCTGAGGTGAAACTAGCGCAAGAAAACAA
>JBEINR010000053.1:0-5747 GCA_040377995.1 Akkermansiaceae bacterium
AAGTTCTTGTCAGTCTCGGCCATCGCCTTTTCCAAGCCCTTGATCTCCTCATCGGCCTTGAACGAATCAAACTTCGAAATCCGTTTGATTTTGATCTCCGTCAACCGCACGATGTCATCCTCGGTCACTTCGCGTTTGAGAAGTTTCTTGAACGGCTTGAGACCGCTGTCGATCGCCTTGATCACCGCTTCCCAGGTCTCGCATTCCTCGATGTCGCGATAGATGCGGTTCTCGATGAAAATTTTCTCCAGCGAGCTGAAATGCCATTTTTCTCCGAGCTCACCGAGCTTGATCTCCAGCTCCAACTTGAGCAGCTCGCGCGTATTGTGGGTCGCCCGGCGCAAGATGTCGCTCACCGCCATGAACTGCGGCTTGCCATCGACAATCACGCAGGAGTTGGGGGAAATTGTGAGCTCACAGTCGCTGAACGCAAACAAGGCATCGCGCGTGGTCTCAGGGTCCGCCCCGGCTGGCAAGTGCACGAGAATGTCGGCATCGGCCGCGGTGTTGTCCTCGATCCTTGCGATCTTGATCTTGCCCTTGTCCGCCGCCGCGACGATCGAATCCATCAGCGCGCCAGTGGTCGTGCCAAAGGGAATTTCGGTGATCCGCAAAAGGCCTTTTTTGTCGGTGGCGATCCGCGCGCGCACCCGCACCTTGCCGCCACGCAATCCGTCACGGTAATCCGACGCATCCATGATGCCGCCCGTCGGGAAATCCGGCAGCAGGCTCACCGGCTCATTGCGCAACACGGCGATCGAAGCCTCAATGAGCTCGTTGAAATTGTGCGGCAGCACCTTGCATGCAAGCCCGACGGCAATACCCTCGACCCCCTGTGCAAGCAAAAGCGGAAATTTCACCGGCAAGGTGTCCGGCTCCTTGCGACGACCATCGTAACTCGACAGCCAACGCGTGGTCTTGGGGTTGAAGACGACATCCAGCGCAAATTTCGTCAGGCGCGCCTCAATGTATCGCGGAGCCGCGGCTCCATCACCCGTGAGGGTGTTACCCCAGTTTCCTTGGGTGTCGATGAGCAGGTCCTTTTGCCCCAGCTGCACGATCGCCGCACCGATCGACTGATCGCCGTGCGGGTGATAATTCATCGTGTTGCCCACAATACCCGCCACCTTGTTGTAGCGGCCATCATCGAGCTCCTCCATCGCATGGAGGATCCGGCGCTGCACGGGCTTGAGGCCGTCATTCAAATGCGGCACCGCCCGCTCAAGAATCACATAGCTGGCGTAATCAAGAAAGTAGTCGGAATACATCCCGCCGAGAGATGCATGCTGGTCCGGATCAAGGGTCATCGTGCGCAGATGCATACCGACCAAGCCGCAGGGGCGCAAGCCCGACCTCGGCACAGCAAAAAACCGCGGACAGGATTACCCCGCCCGCGGCTTGCAAACTTTCGGATGCCCCGACCTTATTCGGCCGGCGGCGCTTCCGTTGGCGGTGGACCATCGCCACCTTCAGGACCACCGGGAGGCCTCGGACCACCTGCGCGCTGCGGACCACCTTGCTTCAGCCTCTTCATCATCTCGGCGCGATGATGCTCGCCCAATTTGACAAATTCCTCGTAGCTCAACTTGCCGTCCTTGTCGGCGTCGAACTTTTCGAAATCTGCCTTGCGACGCTGCTCCATCTCCTTCTCACGACCTGCCTTGATGGCTTCCCGCTCTTCGGGGCTGATCTTGCCATCCTTGTCGGTATCAAACTTCTCGAGCATCACCTTGCGTTGCTCTTCCGTCGCTTTTTCGCGCTCGGCCTTCATTGCCTCGCGTTCTGCGGGAGACAGCTTGCCGTCCTTATCCTTATCGAATTTCTCCAACAAATGCGGTGGCGGACCCTGCGGACGCCCGCCCGGCGGCCTGCCCTCCCCTTTGGGTTTTTCTCCGGCACCTTGTGCACCGGCCATCAACACGGTGCCTAACAGCGCACCCATGGTCATCATCAGTTTTGTTTTCATAATGGTTCGTGTGGTTGCAGGTAAAAACGGAATTCCGATTTCAACCTCATCAGTAAAACCCCATTACGCATAAAAGGTTGCGGCAAATTTTCAGATTGAGTTGCCACGCGCTCTTGGGTCGGGTTGGATGCACACAGAAATGGACGCCCCAAAGCCGCCCTCTCCCGCCTCAAAACTCATCGTCTTCGCGCGCAGAACCGCCAGCACCCTCTTCCTCTGGGTCACGGTCTCGGTCATCTTCGCAAGCCGCTGGTCATGGGCCTACCTCGGCCTGATCGGCCTACTGGTTCTGATCGGCACGATCGAGTACTTCCGCATGCTGCGCGGTGCCGGCGTGAAATGCTTCCCGCGCTTTGGTATCATCATGGCCCTCGCGTACTGCGGCGTCCTGCACGGCTTTTTCCTCTCCGGACACAGCGCACCCTACTGGCTCGACTCGCTCGCAATCTTCATCGCGATCCTCGGATCCTTCACGCTCCAGCTGAAGTACCAGGTCCGCGGCGTGGAATCCCTGCTCGCCGTCGCCGCCAATGTCACGGGCTTTGCCTACATCGTCATCCTCTTCAATTTCACCGCGCGGTTGATCTTTCTCTTCCCAACCGAAACCGCCAACCCCGGCACCATCGGCATCCACGGCACCTTCCTTCTGCTCTGGCTCATCGCAGTGACGAAATTCACCGACATGGGTGCCTACATCACCGGCTCGATATTTGGGCGCCATAAAATGATCTCACACGTCAGCCCCGGAAAAACCTGGGAGGGCTTCGTAGGCGCGGTGATCTTTGCCCAAGTCGCGGCCTTCGGACTCTATTTTGCCTTCCCACAGGAATACTCGTTCTTCACCTCAAAAATCCACATCGCCATCCTCGGCCTCATTCTTTGCCTTCTGGCAGTGATCGGCGACCTCGCCGAAAGCGTGATCAAACGCGCGCTCGATGCGAAGGACTCGGGCCGTATGCTCCCGGGCATCGGCGGATCACTCGACCTCATCGACAGCATCTGCTTCACCGCGCCGGCGTTGTATTTCTACATGAAATGGTTCATCCTGCGCGGCGCATGATCCCACCCCGCAAACGACGCGTCGCGCTGCTCGGTTCTACCGGCTCAATCGGCACCACGACACTGAATGTCGCCCGCGCGATGCCCGACCGCATCGAGATCGTCGCCCTCGCTGCCGGCAACAACATCGAAAAACTCGCCGCCCAAGTCCGCGAAACCGGAGTGCGCCATGTGGCCATTCACGATGCATCCCAAGAAGCGGCTCTCCGCGCGCTTTTGCCCAATGGCGTGAAAATCCACACCGGCCCCGATGGCCTCATCGAAGTGGCAACCCTCGCCGAGGCCGACATCGTGCTGGTTTCGATTGTTGGCACGGCCGGACTTTTCCCCGCCCTCGCCGCGATCAACGCCGGCAAGGACCTCGCCATCGCCTCGAAGGAAATCCTCGTGATGGCCGGCGAGGTGATCACTCGCGCCGCCGAGGAAAAAGGCGTGCAACTTCTTCCGGTCGATAGCGAACACAACGCAATTTTCCAATGCCTCAACGGCCAACACGCCCGCGACACGGAAGTTTCACGGCTCATCCTCACCGCGTCCGGCGGCCCCTTCCGTCAATTGCCCGCAAACGAACTCGCCAAGGTGACTCCCGAGCAAGCGCTTTGCCACCCAACTTGGAACATGGGCCCGAAGATCACCATCGACTCAGCCACGCTCTTCAACAAGGGCCTCGAAATGATCGAAGCCCGATGGCTGTTTGGCATTGGCATGGATCGCATCGATGTGGTCGTGCACCCGCAAAGCATCATTCACTCGATGGTCGAATTTGTCGATGGCTCGGTCCTCGCGCAACTCAGCCGCACCGACATGGGCTTTCCGATCCAATACGCGCTCACTTGGCCCGATCGCATCAAGGGCACTCTCGCGCCACTCGATTTCCCCAGCCTTGCGAAACTCGAATTCGAAGCGCCGCGCACAAACGACTTCCCGGCACTCGACCTCGCGCGCAAGGCCGGCCTCACCGGCGGCACCCTGCCCGCCGTCTACAACGCCGCCAACGAAGTCGCCGTCGACGCCTTTCGTGCCGAAAAAATCCCCTTCCCCGGCATCTGGCAATGCGTCGCCAGCGTCATGCAAAACCACGAAGTCCAAGCCTCCTCGTCCCTCGAATCCGTCGTCACCGCCGACCAATGGGCCCGCCACGCCGCGAAAAAATTCTGCGATTCGCTTCAGTGAGGCGCTATACGTGGCGGTGGATTTCATCCGCCATGCCCATCTTTTCCGTACGAGGCTTGGCGCTTGAAAACCGCCGCCATCATATTTGAAAATAAGGCTCCGAAGCTCATAACGACACCACTTGACAGAAATCTGTCACAAGTTACTTTGAGTCCATACAAACCACTCTCCGCATCGATGATCAGCTTTACCGGGAGGCCAAGGCCGAGGCCGCTCGTTCGGGGGTCAGTCTCACTCGATTTCTCGAAGAAGGCCTGCGACTGCGTTTGGAGAAAAAAGCGTCACCCCCTGCCGCGCCTCATTCCTTTCGCACCTATGCTGCCGCTAAACATGACCCTCGCAGTTGGGAGGAAATTCGCCGCATAGCCGACGAAGAACAAGAAGCACATGACCTCGCCAAACTGGGTCTACGCACACCCCGATCCTAATGGCCCTGTTCCTACCCGATGCGAATGTTTTGATCAATGCCCTGCGCGAGGATTCCATTGAGCATGATGCCTGCCGCCGATGGTTGGAGAACACTGCCACCGCAGGAGACGCCATCGCATTATGTGAAATGGTCGAAGCCGCATTGCTTAGAATTCCGACACTGCCAAAGTTGCAATTGGTGCCTATGGCTCAAACCCTAGGATTCTGTAAAGACGATTTGTGGAGCTATCCCGGTACCCGTCGTCTCTGCGCCGGTAATCGCCATGCTCAAATAATCTCCAATTTCATCATCACCCTCGGTCTCTGTGGCAATGACATCAATGATGCCTGGCTCGCAGCGCTAGCCATCGAACACCGCGCAACCCTGGTGAGCACAGATCTTGGATTCTCACGCTTTCAAGGACTGAGTTGGATCAACCCCGCGCAAGCTCTTTGATCCATATCGGTGCCGCACACCCTTATGCAGAAGTCGCGAGGCAGGTCCCGCTTCAAGGTTCGAAGTTCGCTCACACTCCTCTCCCCCAACAACCAATCACGAATAACCCATAACTCTTCACCCACTCAATCTTTCACCCGTTCGACATTCGCGCCGAGCATCAGCAGCTTTTCATCAATGTGCTCATAGCCGCGGTCGATGTGATATAGGCGGCTGATCTCCGTGCTGCCTTTGGCCTTCAGGGCAGCGAGCACCAGCGCTGCCGATGCGCGCAAATCGGAAGCCATCACCGGCGCTGCAGACAAGCCCGCGACACCGCGCACCACTGCCGTGCCGGCATCGACCTTGATGTCGGCACCCATGCGTTTGAGCTCGGCGCAATGCATGAAACGCTGCGGGAAAATAGTGTCCTTGATCACGCTGATCCCCGGCGTGGTCGCCAGCAGCGCGGTCATCTGCGCCTGCATGTCGGTCGGGTAGCCAGGATAAGGAGCGGTCACGAGATCGACACCGCGCGTTTGATCGCCGCGATGAATGACGCATGAGTCGCCGGCTTCATTGAATTCGACGCGGTGGCCGGACTCTTCAATCGCCGCCGTGATTGCCTTGAGGTGCTCGCGCGAAACGCGGTTGAGGCGCACGCCATCGCCGGCGATCGCCGCCGCAGCCATGAAGGTGCCTGCT
>JBEINR010000050.1:0-5900 GCA_040377995.1 Akkermansiaceae bacterium
GTTCACCGGCGCCAAAACCAAGCGGGATGCCGTGGTAAAGGCGATCGAGAGCTTTAACCGTTTGCAAAAGATCGAAAGCCTGATTGCCACAGCCGGCACATTTGCCGACTTGCCCTCGAATGACGAACTTGAAGCCGAGGATTTGGCATATGAGGCCCGTATGACCAAAAGATGGAAAGCTAAGGCATGAAAGTTCTCATCGACAGCTCATGTTGGATCGACTTTCTCCGTGATGGAGCCGTCAAACAACACCGGATCACCGACGCGATACGCAACCAATCCGCTGTATTGTGCCCAGTAATCTGGGTGGAGCTATCAAGCGGACTGAAAGGCAAACGGGAGCGGCAAACACTTGCCAATATCAAGGAAGTCTGCGGCTGGCTCGATATCGACAATCGGACGTGGAACATGGCCGCGGATCTAAGACGACTCGCGCGGCAAAAGGGACTGAATTGCCCATTGGCGGATGTATTGGTGGTCGCTTGTGCCAAGCGGCACGGCGCGGAGGTTTTGCACAGGGACAAACATTTTGATGCGCTGTTAAAGCTCATCCCCTGACATCCCCCATTTGCACACCTTCGTCGCTCCCCCACCCTTGCGGAAAGGACATTTCCCGTTTATCACTCCGCCACATGGAATTTCAACTCACCAGCGACTATCGGCCGATGGGCGATCAGGCGCAGGCGATTGAAAAACTCTCGAAGTCCCTCGCCGCCGGCAACCGACATCAGACGCTTCTCGGCGTCACCGGCTCGGGCAAGACCTTCACCATGGCCAATCTGATCGCGCGGCACAACCGCCCGGCGCTGATCATGAGCCACAACAAAACGCTCGCCGCCCAACTTTACTCGGAGTTTAAAAATTTCTTCCCGCACAACGCGGTGGAGTACTTCGTTTCTTACTTCGATTACTACCAACCCGAGGCCTACATTCCGCGCAGCGATACCTACATCGAAAAGGATTCGTCGATCAACGACGAGATCGAACGCCTGCGCCTCTCGACAATGGGCTCGCTGATCACCCGCCGCGACACGATCGTGGTCGCCTCAGTGTCCTGCATCTACGGTCTTGGCTCGCCAGAGGATTACGAAAACATGATGCTGCCGATCCGCACCGGACAAAAGCTCACCCGTGCGGAGTTCCTCAACTCGATCGTCGGCATGCTTTTCGAGCGCGATGATTTCAACTTCGGCCGCGGCCAGTTCCGCGTCCGCGGCGATGTGGTCGAAGTCCACCCGGCCTACCTCGAGGAAACCGCCATCCGCGTCGAGTTCTTCGACGACGAAGTCGAGCGCCTCACCAGCATCCACACACTCACCGGCCGCACCATCGAACGCCTCGAATCCCACACCTTTTTCCCCGCCAAACAATTCGTCACCCCCGGCGATAAAATGAAATCGGCGACGCGGATGATCCGCGACGAACTCGAGCAACAGGTCGCCCAGTTCGAGAAAGAAGCAAAACTCCTCGAGGCCCAGCGCATCCGCATGCGGACGGAGTACGACTTGGAAATGATGGCGGAAATGGGCTTCTGCCAAGGCATCGAGAATTACTCGCGCCACCTCACCGGACGCGAACCCGGCGCCAAACCCCACACGCTGCTGGATTTCTTTCCCGACGATTTCCTCCTGCTCATCGACGAAAGCCACGCGACCATTCCGCAGATCGGCGGCATGTTCGAAGGTGACAAGAGTCGCAAGACCGTCCTTGTCGAACACGGCTTCCGCCTGCCCAGCGCACTCGACAACCGACCACTCCGCTTCGAGGAGTTCATGCAATCGACCGGCCAAAGGGTCTATGTCTCCGCCACCCCGGGCCCCTTCGAAATCATCAACTCCCGCCCGGAAAATACTACCTACATCCCGGTGAAATCCGCCGACAAAGGCGCATTGCCCGCGCTGAAAAAAGTCCGCGTAAAACCGAGTGGGAACGATGAGCCGATCGAATCATTCAATCCCACCAAGGCCGGCACACCACTCGTCGTCGAACAAATCATCCGTCCAACCGGCCTCATCGACCCGATCATCACCCTGCGCCCGCTCAAGGGGCAAATCGACGAAACCATCGAGCTCTGCCGCCAATGCGTCGAACGCCACGAACGGGTCCTCATCACCACACTCACCAAAAAAACTGCCGAGGACCTCAGCGAATACCTCGCCGGCACCGGACTCAAGGTCCGCTACATCCACGCCGACATCGACACGGTCGAGCGCGTCGAAATCCTCCGCCAACTCCGCGCCGCAGCAATCGATGTGCTGGTCGGCATCAACCTCCTGCGCGAAGGACTCGATCTGCCGGAAGTCTCGCTCGTTTGCATTCTCGATGCCGACAAGGAAGGCTTCCTGCGCAACGAAACATCGCTCATTCAAACCGCCGGCCGCGCCGCCCGCCACCTCGCCGGCGAATGCGTGCTCTTCTGCGACAAGGTTACCGATTCGATCCAAGCCCTGCTCGACACCACGGCATCCCGCCGCAGTCGCCAGCAGGCTCACAACGTAGCCCACGGCATCACCCCCCAAAGCGTGAAACGCGCGGTTCAGGAAAGCCTGCAGACCAACGAAGCCATCGATCCGATGACCGGCGGATCATTCGTTGCCGAAGAAGAGCCCATCTACGATAAACATCGTACCATCGCCGATCTCGAGGAACAAATGCGCGCCGCATCGGCACGCCTCGAGTTTGAACGCGCCGCCCACCTCCGCGACCAAATCGCCGCGCTGAAAGAACCCGCCGAAGGAAATTCGAGACCCATCAGCAACATTTCGGCCAAGTATCCCAGCGCCCGCAAATCCGCGAAACGACGATCCTCATCTTGACCTCGCTCAGGCATCCGACAAGGCTCGCACCCGTGTTCACCCTCAAACCCGACCGCCCCTACTTCGAAGCCTGGCTTCGCAGGACAAAGCGCCAGTTCGCCGTCAGCGGTCGTCTCACCCAAACCGCGACGCTTCTCGCCGCACAAGGCGACGGCACCACCGAGGAGTGGTCCGCCAAACTTCGCACCATGATGGACGGTCGCGAAATGCCTTCGATCGAGTTGCTCACGCGCATCGACGCACTGCTTGCCGGGCCAAGTAGGCCGAGTTCACAAACAGACTCACAAGCATTGCTGTTCTGATGGAAATGCTTCAAACGCAGCAATGAGCATCATCGCTGCAAAAACATGCTCGCTGATTCGGCGGCGATGGCTGGCAAGATAGTCCGCACGGGAACGGACTCATCACCTCAATCCTGATCGTCTTCATCCGTAAAAACAAAGTTGGATGATTTTCGGCCACGAATCACGCAAGGCCGGCGACACCGACACCCTCTATCAGTTACATCGCACCTTCGACTGCCTTGGCAGCAACCGCCTTTTTGCTCAAGCCCACCAATCAAAGGGCATGATCGAGCGCCAGTTTGACTTTTGGCAAAAACAGCTTCCAGCAGTCTTCGCCATGGCATCGGTTTCTCGCTTCTACAGAAGAATTTTTTTACTACCGGAGTCTCCGCTCAAAAAATACACTCACAGCCCCCAATGCGCCCGCATTTCCACCATCATCTCGATGCCCAATCGCCAGAAAAGCTGCCCCCAAGTCGCCGCATGACGCATCCACTCGTGTGCAAATTCGCGCGTGTCGCGTAGCGGCGAATCGCCCGCCACACACAACAAACCCGCAAGCACCAACAGGTTCGCGAGGTAAATCACCACCAGCGACAGAAAGGTGCCGTTTTCCTTCAGGTCGGGCTGATCACGCGGGATCATCCATAGCGTCCACACCATGTGAAAGGTCCAGGTCAGGCCCATCAAACCATACATCACCAGATCCCACCACGGCGACAGCTCCACAAAAAACCTCAACGCCATGTAGATCACCGCACACACCACCGACCAGAACGGCACGAAGTACGGCGACAACGCGATGAGCATGTTAGTCTTGTTGGTCGTGATGTAGCCACCCTCGGTGCTCACATGAAAATCGGTCACCTTGCCGCGGCAACACAGCACGAAAAGCACATGCGTCAACTCATGACCTAAGACATAAAGATAGAGGAAAAACGATCGAATCAAACCCGACCAAAACCAGCCGACCATCAACAACGCGCCGATCGCAAAATACCAAAACTCCGTCGAATGCCAAAATCCCCGCTCCAAGGTCGCTCGCGAAAAACGCGACAGGAAAGTCCATGTCGTCACCCAGCAAAATGGCAGCAGACAGAGCGCCATCATCCACCTTCCAAGCCGCCTCCACCACTCGATCGAGATCGCATCCTCCATCTCACCAGTCGCCGCGATCGCCGCACGCACGGATTTCATTTCACGCCGGTCACTACGACGGTTCGCCTGCTCGTGAGCCCGGCGGTTGGCCGTGCTCAACATTTCCGAAAACGACCCACGCGTCCGGCGCTGATTGGCCGAAACTCGTCGGATAGAAACCTTGTCCGGGCGCCTGCTCATTATTCGGGAAGGAAATGAGAATTATTTCGGATCCCTTAACAAATCAAGCGGGAAACATGGATTTTCCCGATCCTTTGGCCCCCGCCGCGAATCGCCCGGAAAGACTCTTACGCTGGCTTTTCCTTATCCTTGGCCGGAACCAGCACGCTGAGCACCGTCGCAAGCGCGAGTGTGCCGAGCACGATGACGAGAGAAACCGTAGTATCGATCTTGATCGACTTCTGCGGGTCGAGCCCGAAGACATCAAGGTACGGCGGCACGCTAAGAAGCAGGAGCTTCACGCCCACAAACGCGAGGATCAGGATCAGCGCCGGCTTCAGGAAGCGGAACTTGGCAATGAGCGCGGCAAGGCAGAAGTAAAGCGCGCGAAGGCCGAGAATCGCGAAGATGTTGCTGGTAAAGACAATGAAGGGATCGGGGGTGATCGCGAAGATCGCGGGGATCGAGTCGACCGCGAAGACGAGGTCGGTGATCTCGACGAGGATGAGCGCCAGGAAAAGCGGGGTGATCGCCCAACGGGCGGATAGCGTTCCGACTGGCGGGGGATCCATCACTTCCTTGCCCGTCTTGGGGTCGGTGCTGTAGGTCGGCTTGACGGTGCGCTTCGTGAAAAAGCGCTGACCATCGTAGAATTCAACCGTCGGCAGAAACTTTTTGCAAAGCTTCACCGCAATGTTTTGCGAGGGATCGTCGTTGCCCTTGATGAGTGCCATCTTCAGAGCCGTCAGGATAAGGAATCCGCCAAAGACAATGAGGATCCACTGATACTTCATGATCAGCCCCGCTCCTAGGCCGATCATGCCGCCACGCATCAGCAAGGCGCCGATGATACCCCAGAGCAGCACTCGGTGCTGGTATTTCGCGGGAACAGCGAAGAAGGAAAAGATCAGCGCAATGACGAAGATGTTGTCCATCGCTAGCGACTTCTCGACCACATATCCGACGAGGTACTGCTTCGCCGCTTCGGGTCCCGTCACCTCGCCGGTGATGATGATGGGTTGCTCGGGCACCTGCCCCGCAAGCTCATGGGTATTGTAGCGAGGAGTGTCGAGGCCGAGGCCCAGCCAGTGTTCGTTGTAGGCCTTGTGAACTAATCCAGAGAAAGCGATGCCGCAGGACAACCAGATGACGGACCAAGTGGCCGCCTCTTTCATGGAAACTTCGTGTGCCTCGCGGTGGAAAACGCCAAGATCGAGGGCAAGGAACAGAATCACGAGGCCGATGAAAGCGACATAGGCCCACACCTTCATCGAGGCAGGGTTGGATGCCAAGGTCGTGGACGCATCGGTGGCGAGAAGAAGAAAGTCAGTCATGAATTCTGATCACAGTCATCCCACAGGAAGGCTTAGCTTGGAGCGGAAAAACGGGCTGGTGTTGAGTTGAAATCCCTGCCACTCGGTAGGGTGTATGTACAAAACTACACCAACCCGCGCCAATGTGGTCGTCCTTAAGCAAATGCTCA
>JBEINR010000165.1:0-2292 GCA_040377995.1 Akkermansiaceae bacterium
ACGAATTTGGTGGTGCTTTTGACTTCCATGGGAGGCGGGCGTGAGGGGTGTTACTGCTCTTGGGCTTGTGTTTCGAGATTGGTGAGGTCGCCGACTTTGGGTGAGTCCGCGGCGTTGTTGAGGGTTTCGACAAACAATCCGCTAACGCCCTTGCGGACATCGGCGAGAATGGCTTTTCCGTAGGTTTCCTGACCGCGCACGAGGCGGAAGGTCATGCCGATTTTCGCACCTTGGCTTTCGCCAATGTTGAGAACCAGCATGCCGCTTTCCTGATCATGGCTGACGATGCGGGCTTGCTGCAGGGTGCCGGAACGGATTTCGGGACGGGGCTTCTGGCGGAGACCGAGCGCCGCGTCAAGCTCTCTTAGCGAAGTTTCGATGCGAAGGCGCGCATCCGGATCGGAAACGACTGCTTGGCGGAGGAAATCGTTGACCGCTCCGTTGAGGCGGACGGCGGAGGCCTCGAGGCGCGTGATGCGTTCGTTGGCGATTTGAAGATCGGCGGCGGCTTGCACGAGGCGGTCATCGCCACCGTCGAGAAGGTTTTTGCCGAGGGCGGCGAGTCTTTCGCGGACTTGGGCGAGCTGCGCGGCCGATTGCTTTTCGCCGCGGTTTGCTTCGGCGAGGCTTTGTTGGAGGGTTTTGTTCTGCTGTTGGAGCTCGAGAATCGCCTCCTGCAATTGCGCGGCACTGGCGGCCTGGGCGCGACACATCCCAGCGGTGGCCGCGAGCCCGAGGGCGGCGGCAACTGCCTTGTGAAGGAATGTGTGGCGTGAGGACATCGTGTGGCGGGTGTGCTTGGCTTACTTCTTGCCGATACCGCCGTGCTGGCGGAAAATGCGGGTCGGGGCAAACTCACCGAGTTTGTGGCCGACCATGTTTTCGGTCACATAGACCGGCACGAAGGTTTTACCATTGTGGACGGCGAAGTTGTGACCGACGAAGTCCGGGGTGATCATCGACTTGCGGCTCCATGTCTTGATGGGCTTGCGGTCGGATCCGGCATCGGCGACGGCGTCGATCTTGGCGAGAAGCTTTTGATCGACGAAGGGGCCTTTCTTGAGTGAGCGTGGCATGGAATCGTTGCTTGGTTAAAAGTGGAAGGTTGGGCGGGCGTTACTTCTTCTTGTGGCGGGACTCGACGATGAAGACGCTGGTGGTCTTCTTGTGGTTGCGGGTCTTCTGGCCCTTCGCGTGACCCCAGGGGCTGAGAAGGTGCTGGCGACCACCACCGGATTTCGATTTGCCCTCACCACCACCGTTCGGGTGGTCGACGGGGTTCATGGTCATGCCGCGGACGGTTGGGCGAACGCCCTGCCAGCGAGTGCGGCCGGCCTTGCCCGAGGTTTCGTTCATGTGGTCGCGGTTGCCGACTTGGCCGATCGTGCAGAAGCAGCGGTCGTTGAAGCGGCGGATTTCGCCGGAAGGCATTTTCACCAGTGCCCAGCCGCCATCGCGGTTGGAAAGCACGGCGAGCTGACCGGCGGCGCGGGCGACTTTGCCACCATTGCCCGGGATGAGCTCGATGTTGTGGATCGAGGTACCGAGTGGCACGGCGCTGAGCGGCATGGCATTGCCGGTCTTGGGAGCGACATTTTGGCCGGAGACCACGGTCGAGCCGACTTCAAGGCCGAGCGGCGCGAGGATGTAGGACTTTTGTCCGTCCTCATACTGGATCAGCGCGATGCGGCAGGTGCGGTTCGGATCGTACTCGATGCCGACGACCTTGGCCGGGGCGTCGTGACGGCCGCGCTTGAAGTCGATGAGGCGATAGTGACGCTTGTGACCACCGCCGATGTGACGGCAGGTGATGCGGCCGGTGTTGTTGCGGCCACCCGAGCGCTTAAGCGGAACCAGAAGGCTCTTTTCAGGCTTGCTCTTGGTGATCTCCTCGAAAGACGGGAGATTCTTGTAGCGTGCGGAGGGGGTGATTGGCTTGAAATTTTTCAGTGGCATGACTCGCGGAACGGTGAGGTGTTGCGATTGGAACTGCGGTGTGACGGCTGGTTAGATAAGGTCGAGGGACTCGCCTTCCTTGAGCCGGACGATGGCTTTCTTCCAATGGTTGGTGCGGCCGGTGTCGGACCGGCGCTTGCGGCGGAGCTTGCCGTCGTAGTTGGCGGTGCGGACTCCGGTGACGGATTTTCCGAACAGCTGTTCAACAGCTTGCTTGATTTCCAGCTTGTTGGCCTTGCGGTCTACTTCGAGGGTGACCTCGTTGTTAGTTTCCTGGAGAAGGGCGGCCTTCTCACTGAGGCGGACATTCTTGATGACCTGGTAGATGTCTTTCAT
>JBEINR010000116.1:0-3195 GCA_040377995.1 Akkermansiaceae bacterium
GCGCCGCAGTTTTTCTCGTAGAATTCTTTGGGTCCGACGCCGCCGATGATCGCGTAGGCGTAGCCTGATTCGCGCAAGGCTTCGAGTGAGCGCATGAGCAAGGCCTTGCCGAGGCCGAGTTTGCGGGCGGATTCCAAGACTCCGGTTGGCCCGAAGAATCCGCGCAGCGTGGTGTCATAACAGGCGAAGCCGAGAATCTCTTTGTCCTTGGTGGCGATGAAACAAGCGATCGGCTGGCGGGTCATTGCCACTTCCACTTCGCTGACCCATTTTTCGGAAAAGTTCGCGCGCACAAATGCCGCGACCGTGTGTTTCTCGAAGGCCCTCGCACGGCGGAGGGTGACGCCGGTGTCGGCGACTTTTTGATAGGTCTGGGACGAGTCCGGCAGATCATAGAGGCGCACGAGCATGTCGATCATGCGCCGATTCAAGCGAAGTGATGAACCGGCGGGAAGATCGAAATTCCGTTTATCGTCCCGCCTCAATGCAGCGCCGGGTAGTCGGTGTAGCCTTTGGGTCCTGGGGAGTAGAAGGTCGCGGGATCCGGCTCGTTGAGGGCGGCGTTGGTGCGAATGCGCTCGGGCAGGTCGGGGTTGGCGAGGAAGGGGGTGCCGAAGGCGACCGCATCGATCGTGCCGCCGGCGATGGCCTCGTTGGCTTCCTTTGCGTCGTAGCCCATGTTTGAAACGAGCGTGCCTTTGTAAATTTTTCGGATCGGCGTGAGCACATCGCCCTTTTGCTGCTGGAAGAGATCCGCACGCATCAGATGGAGGTAGGCGAGATCTCGTGAGTTCAATTCTTCGGCGAGGTGGCTGGCCACTGCGACCGGGTTGCTGTCGCTCATGCTGTTAAAGCTGTTGAGCGGAGAAATGCGCAGGCCGACGCGATCGCTGCCGATGGCGGATGATACAGCATCGAGCACCTCAAGCATCAGTCGCGCGCGGTTGGCGATCGATCCGCCGTAGGGGCCTCTGCGTTTGTTGGATCCGTCGCGCAAGAATTGGTCGAGCAGGTAGCCATTCGCGCCATGGACTTCGACACCATCGAATCCTGCGGCGCGTGCATTGAGGGCGGCGGTGCGGAAGCCGGCGACGATCGCCGGAATTTCATCGTCACGCAATTCGCGCGGTGTGACATAGGGCTTTTTGCCTTCGGGCGTGTGGACTTCCTCGCCGGTGATCGCAATCGCGCTCGGTGCGACCGGTTGTGCGCCGCCATTGAGAAGCGGATGACAAGCACGGCCGCCGTGCCAGATTTGCAGGAAGATTCTGCCACCCGCCTTGTGCACGGCATCGGTCACGAGTTTCCATCCAGCAATTTGCTCATCCGAATAAATGCCGGGTTCCATCCAGAATGCCGAGTTGTCCTTCATCGCCATCGTCGCCTCGGCAATGATCAGACCGGCGCTTGCACGCTGTGCGTAATGCTCGGCCATCAAGGGCGTTGGGATGTGATCCCGCTCGGTGCGGCAGCGGGTGAGTGGCGCCATCAAAATACGATTGGGAAGGCGCAGTGCGCCGGTTGGCAGTGGTGTGAAAAGATCGGACATGGTGATGTTAGTGGTGGTTGGAGAAATGGCATCAGCCGAGATCAAACAGCAAGGCTTCGGTTGCAGTGCTGGCGTGGAGTTCAAAATTTCCGGCGCTCTCGGTGCTCGCACCGTCGCCGACCTCGAGTAGGCAATCATGGGCAGTCGCTGTGCCGGAAATCATTTGCAGCCAAAGCCCGCGGCCGGGCTTCAATGCATGCTCGATCGATTCACCGGCAGCGAGGCGAATGCGGTAAACATCGGCGTCCTGTTGGATGCGGGCGGAGCCATTGCGTCCATCGGCGGAGATCACAAGGACCAAATTTTCCGTATCTGACGCCGGGTGCCATTCGCTGTAGTTCGGCGTAAGCCCGTTTTGTTTTGGCGTGATCCAGATTTGCAAAAAGTGAACGGCTTCGGTCTTGGAGGGGTTGAACTCCGAATGGGTCACACCCGAGCCGGCGCTCATCAGTTGGATTTGGCCAGGCATGAGTCTGCGGCCATTGCCCATGCTGTCCATGTGTTCGAGCGTACCGTCGATGACATAGCTGAAGATCTCCATGTTCCGGTGCGGATGATTTGGAAAACCTCCGCCTGGCGCGACGCGGTCTTCATTGATCACGCGCAGGCTGCGAAAGCCCATGTGCTTCGGATCGTAGTAGTCCGCAAAACTGAAACTGTGGTGTGAATCGAGCCAGCCATGATTGGCATGACCGCGATTTGACGAATGCCGGATATCGAGTTTCATTGCGATGCTTGTTTCACGCGCATTTCGGGCAGACGCCGAAAAACTCGAGTTCGTGATAGAGGTTTTGGAATCCGGTTTTCTTGCGGATTTCGTCTTCGAGTTCGTGGACCGGGCAGGGGGCTTTGACCGGTTCGATCGTACCGCATGAAGTGCAGATCAAATAGTCGCTGTGTTTTCCGGGGATCTGCAGCGCGAAGTAGGCAGCACGTTCGTGAAGGCCGAGGCGGCGCACAATGCCGTGTCCGGCAAGGCGCTGCAGCAAGCGGAAAACCGTGGCCTTGTCGCACTGCGAACTCAGGCGCGGCGATGAGGCGAGTTCGGCCAATGTCATCGGGCGACCGCTCTCCAGCAACGTGCTGATGAGTTCCTCAAGCGCCTTCGTGCGTCGCAGCCCTGCCTCGCGGCAATTGGCGATGATGTCCTGAACTGTCTTGTTCATTTGCTTCATATCAAGATGTCATGGATTGCCGCGCAGGCGAACGCGAAAATTCGTAAAATTTCAAAACAGCTCGCGTTGCGGCGCATCGGGATTGATCGCGGGTGGTGCCGGGATGCCGAGTTTTTCATAGGCCGCGGGCATGGCCATGCGGCCGCGCGGGGTGCGCATGAGGTAACCTTGCATGATGAGGAAAGGCTCGTGCACTTCCTCGATGGTCGCGGAGTCTTCGCCGACCGCGACGGCAAGCGAGTTGAGACCGACCGGGCCGCCGCTGAATTTGTAGATCAGCACCTCGAGCAGGCGCTTGTCCATTTCGTCGAGCCCTTGCGAATCGATCTCGATCATCGCCAGTGCCGCATCGGCGATTTCTCCGGTGATGGTGCCTTCGCCGCGGACTTGTGCGAAGTCGCGCACCCAACGCAGCAGGGCATTGGCCACACGCGGGGTGCCACGCGAGCGTGAGGCGACTTCAAGCGCACC
>JBEINR010000229.1:0-1510 GCA_040377995.1 Akkermansiaceae bacterium
CAAGGTGACGCCCTGCGACCTATGGGTCGAAGACCCCTCATCCACACGCTACAACCAGCACCTTGTGCTCGATCGCCCGCCCACATCGGCATGGGAGAAAAAACAACAGATGAAGCAAAGCGACCCCGCCCATGCGCTGAAACTTTACATCGGCCACAATTCCCATCCCCACACGATCCCCGGCGATGGCTCATCGATCTTTTTCCACATCTGGCGCGCGGGCGGTGCAAAACCGACCGCCGGATGCACCACCATGGACGAAACGAAACTTCGCCAACTCATCGCCCGCATCGACCCCTCGCGCAACCCGATCTATGTCCTTTTGCCCACATCCGAATACACAAAGTTTCGCAAGGCATGGAAGCTGCCCTGAGCCTCAATCGACCCGCTCCTTTTCCTTGCCCCTTCACATCGGAAACCCCACCCTTCGGGCGTGCCCGAGGAAATCGACAACCATACGCTCGATGAGCTGATGCGCGCGCTCGACGCCTCGGACGCATCCGCTGTGCTTGCGGCTGCCGAGGAGGCTCACTACGCCGACCTCGCCGCGGTCTACGAAAACCTCGATGACGAAAAACGCGACCTCTTGCTCAAGACGATCGGCCCGGAAATGGCCACCGATGTGATCGCCGAGCTGCCCTACCCGTTGATCGAAGAGGCCCTCAACCATTTCAAGCCCGCCCAGCTGCGTGTGCTGCTCGGCAACCTCTCCGACGACGACCGCGTCGATGTTTTCCAAGTCGTGAGCGAGGAAGCTCAGGTCCGCTTCTTCAGCCTGCTCGGCCCGCGCGACAAGGAACTCACCCGCAGCTTGCTGAAGTACGAGGAGGACACCGCCGGCGGACGCATGACCACCAGTATCGGCCGCATCACCGCCGACATGACGGTCAAGCAAGCGATCACCGTGCTGCGCCGCGACCGCGATGATGCGGAAACGCTCGCACGGATTTTCGTCGTCGATGAACAAGGCCGCCTCGCCGGAAAAGTTCGCCTGCGCGATCTCGCATTCAGCACCTGGGACACCCCGGTGCACGACATCATGGAGCCAGCCGACGAGTTCGTGCTTGCTTCGGCCGACCAAGAAGAGGCCGCGCGTACTCTTTCGAAATACGATCTCATCGTGCTGCCGGTGGTCGATGAATTCCACCACCTTCTCGGCGTGCTGACCTACGACGACGCGCTCGAAATTCTCCAAGAGGAATCCACCGAGGACATCGAAAAACTCGCCGCGATCGGTGGTGAACAATCGGAGGTTTCCTACCTCAACACCAGCGTCGGTCTCCACTTTCGCCGCCGCGTGAGCTGGCTCATCGGACTCGCGTTTGTCTCAATCATAACCGGCTATGTGATGTACCGCTTCAGCCATCTGCTCGAGCAGGCATCGGTGCTTTCCCTTTTCCTGCCGATGGTTGTCGCCGCAGGCGGAAATTCCGGTGGTCAGGCCGCCACCATGGTGATCCGCGCGATGGCACTTGGCGAAATCAACCCCGGCAATGCACTGCGCATCGCG
>JBEINR010000139.1:0-2688 GCA_040377995.1 Akkermansiaceae bacterium
AGTGCCGATCAGTTCCGGGCCGCGTGGCGCAGCATTTTTACGCCGAACGAGCCGATGTGGAAATGCGTGCGCCAGCTTGCGGCGAAGGGACATCGATTGATTTTGTTTTCCAACACCAACTCGATCCACTGCCCGTGGATCTTTGAAAATTACCGCGGCTTCGATCTCTTCGAAAACGCGGTGCTTTCCTACGAGGTTGGCGCGATCAAGCCGCATGCGGAAATTTACAAGCATGCGCTGGAGACGCATCGGCTGGATCCCGGGTCCACGCTTTACATCGACGACCTGCCGGAGAACATCGCCACGGGCAGGGAGCACGGCTTGCATTGCTGGCAGTACGACTTGCGTGACCACGCGTCATTTGAAAAATGGCTCGGCAATTTTGATCTGTAATTTTTTCCGCAAGCCTCATGTCACCACTCATCATCGCCGGCCGTGAAATCCGCTCCCGCTTGTTTTTGGGCACTGGCAAATTTCCTTCCAACGAGCTCATGCGCGATGCCTTGCATGAGAGTGGTGCGGAGATTGTGACGGTGGCCTTGCGGCGCGCCGATCTCACGGGCAAGGGTGATCCTTATGCCAACATTCTCGACTTCATTGATCCCGAAAAATACCTGCTGCTTCCCAACACCAGCGGCGCGATGAATGCCGAAGAAGCGGTGCGACTCGCGCGGCTTGCGGCAGCGGCGGGATTGCCGAAGTGGGTGAAACTCGAGATTCATCCCGACCCGACTTATCTGCTGCCCGATCCGATCGAGACGCTCAAGGCCGCCGACGTGTTAGTAAAAGAAGGCTTCACGGTCTTGCCTTACATCAATGCCGATCCAGTGCTCGCCAAGCGTTTGCAGGAAGTCGGCACGGCAACGGTCATGCCCCTGGGTGCGCCGATCGGCAGCAATCGAGGTTTGGCCACGCGCGATCAGATTCGCATCATCATCGAGCAGGCGACTGTGCCGGTGGTGGTCGACGCGGGTATTGGTGCGCCAAGCCATGCGGCGGAGGCGATGGAGATGGGTGCGGATGCGGTGCTGGTGAATACCGCGGTGGCGATTGCCGCTGATCCCTTGCGCATGGCAAGGGCCTTCCGCATGGCTGTCGAGGCAGGTAGGGAGGCATATGAAATTGGCCTACCCGAAGCGCTCGACCATGCGAGTGCGACGAGTCCGCTCACGGGATTTTTGGCCTGAGCTGGGCCGATTATTTACCGATGCAAAAGCTGCTGAAGATCACGCCGAGCAAGTCCTCGGTATCGACGCGGCCAGGGATTTCGCCGAGGGCGTCGAGTGCCGCGCGGAGGTTGATCGCTGCCAGCTCGGGGCCACTTTGGCGATCGCCGAGAATTTCGAGTGCGGCGCGGAGTTCATCGCGGGCCAGCGCGAGGCTCGCTTGATGCCGCGCGTTGATCGCAACAGCCTCGTTGCCCCAATCGGCATCGCCGACATGCAGTGCTTCGCGGATCGCGTGGGAAAGTTTGTCGAAGCCAGAACTTTGCAGGCATGAGAGGCGGATCGCATCGACGCCGTGCCATGATGTATGCTCGCCGAGGTCGGATTTGTTTAGCACGAGGATGCGTTTGGCGGTGGCGTCCGCGTGTGGATGTGCGGCAGGTCGCGGCTTGCTGGCATCGGCGACTTCGATGACAAGGTCGGCTGCTTCAATTTGTTTGAGCGTGCGTTGGATGCCTTGGGCTTCGAGGTGGTCGGCCGATTCGCGTACGCCGGCGGTATCGACGAGGCGCAGCGGAATGCCATCGAGGTTGATGGTTTCCTCGATCGTGTCGCGGGTGGTGCCGGCGATGTCGCTGACGATTGCGCGTTCGAAGCCGAGCAGGTGGTTGAGAAGGCTGGATTTGCCGACATTTGGTTCGCCGAAGATCACGGTGCGTGCACCCTCGCGCAGGATGCGGCCTTGATCGGCGGTTGCGAGTAAGGCATCGACATCGGCGAGTACGCCGGAAATTTTCGCGCGCAGCGCGGCACCGGATTGCGGGTCGATGTCTTCTTCGGGAAAGTCGATCCACGCTTCGAGGTGGGCGAGTGTTTCGAGCAAGGTGTCGCGCGCTTCGGTGGTCTTGCGGCCGAGGCGGCCTTCGAGCTGGTTGCGTGCAGCGCGCAATGAGAGTCGTGTTTGGGCCGAGATCAGATCCATCACGCCCTCGGCTTGAGTGAGGTCGAGCTTGCCGTTGAGAAATGCGCGCTGGGTGAATTCACCGGGGGCGGCCATCATCGCGCCGCATTCGAGAAAGCGCCCGAGCACTTCACGCGTCACGAGGATGCCGCCGTGACCGGTGAACTCGACACAAGTTTCACCGGTGAAACTTCGCGGCGCACGAAAGACCGTGAGCAGGCCATCATCGATCGCTACGCCATCGGCGCCGATGATCTTGCAGTGACGCGCGAAGCGGTCGGGCTGAGCCGAGGCCTTGCCATCGCCGGCCATGTCGGCAACGTCGAGTGCTGCGGGCCCGGATAAACGGATCATCGAAACTGCGCCCGTGCTCGCCGCTGTCGCGATGGCGGCGATGGTGCTTCGAGGATGATCTTGAGGGTTGGGCATTGCGGGACGAAAATTTGTTGGCTGTCTTGCTGTGGGCACAACTTGCAGCAGGATCGGGCTTTTGCGCAGGCAAAAAAACGCCCGGAGCGTTTGCACGGTCCGGGCGTTTAGTGATTGGATAAAAACCGAATC
>JBEINR010000146.1:0-2598 GCA_040377995.1 Akkermansiaceae bacterium
GCCGTTGAACGCGTGGCAGCCAATGTCGCCCAGCGCGCCACAGCCGTAGTCCCAAAAGCCGCGCCAACCGAAGGGGTGGATCTTGGAGTTGTAGGCACGCTCGGTGGCGACCGATCCTTGCCACAGGTCCCAACGCAGGTGCGAAGGCACCGGCTCGGCGGGAAATTGCAGGCCAGGCCCCTGCGCCCAAAGGCCCGCAGGACGATTGGTCCAGTAGTGAACATCGGTGACCTCACCGATCAGGCCAGCTTCAATCCATTCGCGCAGCAGGCGCGTGCCGGTGAAGGTCGCGCCCTGGTTGCCCATCACCGTGAGCACGCCTTTTTGTTTCGCAAAGTTGCTCAACGCGCGCGTTTCCCACAGCGAATTGCAAAGCGGCTTTTGCAGCATGATCGGCTTGCCGCGGCTCATCGCTTCGAGCGCGATCGGAAAGTGCATGTGATCGGGCGTCGAGACGGTGACGACATCAATCTTGTCGGCCACCTCGGCAAACATTTCGCGGTAGTCCTGGAAGAACTTCGCTTCGGGAAATCGCTTGCGTGCTTCGCCGGCGTAATTCGCATCGACATCGCAGAGGAAAGCAATGCGGTTGCCGCCGGCGATTTCGGTGATGTCACTCAGACCCTTGCCATTGCAACCGATGGCGGCGACTTGAAGTTCGGCGGGTTTTTTCTGCTGCCCAAAAAGCAGGTTGGGCGCGAGAGCTGCACCGGCGAGAGTGGCGCCGGACTTGATGAAACTGCGTCGTGAGGAACGGATCATGAAGCTGTGATTGGACACGCGTGATTACGCATAGCTGCGGATCGATGCCTGCACGGTTTCGTAGACGAGGGCTTCCTTGTGAAGCACCGGAGCATTGCCCGCGCCTTTGAATTCCCATGCGGCGACATGCGAGAAACTTTCGTCGTGGCGCTTGGCCTCACCGGCTTGGGTCTTGCCCGATTGCACTTCGCTATCGGCTTCGGTGAACTGGTGCTCAACGCGGAAGTGACCGCCGCACGACTCTTCGCGCTCGCGAGCATCGTAGCACATCATTTCACCAAACTCGATGAAGTCCGCCACACGGCCAGCCTTTTCGAGCTCCATGTTGACCGAATCGCCCGAGCCGGGGATCAGCACACCTTGGCCGGGGGTCCAGAATTCCTCGCGGATTTCGGCGATGCGCTTAATCGCGCCATCGAGACCTTCGCGCGAGCGGGCCATGCCGCACTCGTCCCACATGATCTTGCCGAGCTCGCGGTGGAACGAATCGACCGTGCGCTTGCCTTGGATCGAAAGCATGCGGCTGATGCGCTCGCGGGTTTCGGCTTCAGTTTGTTTGAACTCCGGCAGGTCGGTGTTCACCGAGCCGGGCTTTTGGCCGACGAGGTAGTTGGCGATGGTCGTGGGGATCACGAAGTAGCCGTCGGCAAGGCCTTGCATCAGCGCCGAAGCGCCGAGGCGGTTGGCACCGTGATCGGAGAAATTTGCTTCGCCCAGCACATGCAGGCCAGGGATGTTCGACATCAAATTGTAATCCACCCATAGCCCGCCCATCGTGTAGTGGACGGCCGGATAAATCATCATCGGCAACTTGTACGGATCTTCGCCGGCGATCTTTTCGTACATCTGGAAAAGGTTGCCGTAACGCGCGCGGATCGTCGGCTCGCCGAAGCGCTGGATCGCATCGCGGAAGTCCAGATAAACACCGAGCCCGGTCGAGGAAACACCGCGACCTTCGTCGCAGGCTTCCTTCGCGGCACGCGAGGAAATGTCGCGCGGCGAGAGGTTACCGAAAGACGGGTACTTGCGCTCGAGGAAATAATCACGGTCGCCCTCCGCGACATCGTTCGGGCTCATTTGTTTCGCGCGAAGTTTGGCGGCGACCTCGGGCGACTTCGGCACCCAAATGCGGCCGTCGTTGCGCAGCGATTCGGACATGAGCGTGAGCTTCGATTGGTAATCGCCGCTCACCGGAATGCAGGTCGGGTGAATCTGCGTGAAGCAAGGGTTGGCAAACAAAGCACCGCGGCGGGTGGCACGCCATGTGGCAGTGACATTGCAGCCCATCGCGTTGGTCGAAAGGAAAAAGACATTGCCGTAGCCGCCAGTCGCAAGGATCACCGCATCGGCGGCATGGCTGCTGATTTCGCCGGTCTTGAGATCACGCACGACGATGCCTTTGGCATGACCGCCGACGAGCACGAGATCGAGCATCTCGGTGCGCGGGTACATTTTGACGCCACCCTTTTTGATTTCCTTTTCGAGAGCCTGATAGCATCCGATGAGCAATTGCTGACCGGTTTGGCCGCGGGCGTAAAAGGTGCGCGAGACTTGAGCACCGCCGAAGGAGCGGTTGTCGAGAAGGCCTCCGTACTCGCGGGCAAAGGGCACGCCCTGCGCGACGCATTGGTCGATGATCGAGTTCGACACTTCGGCTAGGCGATAGACATTCGCCTCACGCGAGCGGAAGTCGCCACCCTTGATGGTGTCGTAAAACAAACGGCGCACCGAGTCGCCGTCGTTGCGATAATTTTTCGCGGCGTTGATGCCACCCTGCGCGGCGATCGAGTGCGCGCGGCGCGGGCTGTCCTGATAGCAGAAGCATTTCACCTGATA
>JBEINR010000112.1:0-3264 GCA_040377995.1 Akkermansiaceae bacterium
ACCGCGACACGACGACCATTGAGCGTGGTCGATGTGCTCCCGGTTCCCTTGGGTTTTACCCCGACGAGCTTCTCATCGTAATCAAGATCCAACATGACATTGTACGGCCCGCCCCATGGATCAAACATGCCACTGATATTGTTGCCTGATGAATCGTAGATAAGGCCATTCTTTTTAGCCTTGCCTTCCTTGGCAGAAAGAAACTTGATGCTGCGCGGATTCAGCACCGTATCCATGCCAAGCAAAGTTTTCAGTAGATTGACGCCCACCGCATCTGTTTTCACCGTCGTATCCGCCGTACCAGTATTCGGCATGCTTCCATACTCGGTGTAGAAATTGTTCACCGCACTTTCGATCGATACGGCTGCGGCAAGGCTGGTAGTTTTCTTGGCCTTTTGAATCGCCGAGCCACCCGCTGAAAAGCCAACACCCGCAAGGATGGCAATGATCGAGATGACCACAAGGAGTTCGATGAGAGTGAAGCCACGATTGGTGCGCACGGAATGGGTTTTCATGATGGATGGGATTGAATGTTGTAGCATCGGGTCGATTGGCAACCCGACAGGCCGCAGGAAATCATTCTTGCGACAAACGAAATCTTAAACCCGATCCCCCTTCATCGCAACAGTTTCCTTGGTGGAGCCGCTTTGCCGTTGCGGGAGCGAGCGGCTGCGCACACAATCCATCCATGAGCCGCAAAACTTTGAGCGACGAGATCCTGGCCCACATGCGGGCGCATCCGTCACAGCCGATGACAAAGTCGGACCTGGCCCGCCAGCTCAAGGTGCCAAGCGACCAACGTGCCGAGCTCCGCAAGGCGATCGAAGGTCTAGTCCGCGCCGGGCACATTCACGAAGGTAAAAAATCCTGCTACCTGCTGCGCGCCCAAGGCGGCAACTCGCTCGTCGGCACGCTGAAGTTTCACCCAAAAGGCCACGCGTTCTTTTTCCCCGATGCCACCGACGAATCGAACCTCGCCACCGGCATCGACCTCGCCACGAACTCGCGCATCCATGTACCGCGCCGTGATTGCGGCACCGCCCTCGATGGCGATCGCGTGATGGTTTCCCTCGCCAAACCCAGCCCCAAACGCCTCGCGCGCACCCGCGGTGAACTCTTCCCCACGCAGCCCGATGAAATTCGCGGCCGCGTCGAAAAAGTCCTCGCCCGCAGGTCAGGCCGCCTCGTCGGCACCTACCGACAAAACCGCAAGTTCGGCTGGGTCGAATGCCAGGACAAAGCAATCGACGGCACGGTCGACATCACCGGCGACACGACCGCGCAGCCCGGTCAACTGGTCGTCGTCGATGTGGAAAATTGGGATGACCCCAACCACCCGCCGCGCGGCCGCATCATCGAGGTCCTCGGTTGGCCCGGCGATCCGGGCGTCGACATGAACTCGGTCATCCACCGTTTCGGCCTGCGCACTTCGTTTCCCGATGAGGTGCTCGCCGCCGCACGCAGCGTGCCTGAAGAACCCGATGCCGACGAAATCGCACGCCGCAAAGATTGGCGCGACAAGCTCGTGATTACCATCGACCCCGCCGATGCGAAAGACCACGACGATGCGATCTGGCTCGAGAAAAAACGCGATGGCTGGCTGCTTGCCGTGCACATCGCCGATGTCTCGCACTACATCAAGCCCGGCACCGCCATGGACAAGGAAGCAGTCGAGCGCGGTAACTCAACCTACCTCGTCGATCGCGTGCTGCCGATGCTGCCGGTGGAACTCAGCAACGGCATCTGCTCGCTCAAGCCCGATGTCGACCGCCTCACGAAATGCGCATTGATGGAAATTTCCACCAAAGGCGAAATCATCCGCGCGACCTTCATCGATGCCGTAATTCACAGTCGCGCGAAACTTTCCTACGAACAAGCGCAAGAGATCCTCGACGGCAAAGCGGCGCCGGAAAACTCGGACCCTTTGCTCGTGCCGATGGTCAAGGAAGGCTGGAAGCTCGCGAGCGCAATGCGCCGCAGGCGCTTCGAAAGCGGCGCGCTCGATCTCGAAATGCCGGAAATCAAAATCCGCCTCGATGAAAACGGCCGCGCCTGCGGAGCTGATCCGGTCGAGCACATCCAAAGCCATCAACTCATCGAGGAATGCATGCTCGCCGCCAATGAAGCGGTCGCCCGCGTGCTTCGCCATCGGATGAAACCATCGATCTACCGCATCCACGAAGATCCGGATCCATCGCGACTCGTCGATTACACCGAGACCGCCATCCTCCACGGCTACCGCCCCGGCGACCTCACCAACCGCGCGCATATCCAAAAGTTGCTCGACGAATCGAAAGGCTCGCCGGCCGAACACATCATCAAGCTCGGCCTGCTCAAAAGCCTCAAACGCGCCGCCTATTCCGCCGAACCAATCGGCCACTACGGCCTAGCCAAAAGCGACTACTGCCATTTCACCAGCCCCATCCGCCGCTACGCCGACCTCATCGTCCACCGCGCGCTCCAACCGCTGCTCGAAAATCCACCGCACAAACACGACCGCACCCCGCCTCAAGCGGAAATGCGCGAAATCTCACGCCACATTTCCGACACCGAACGCACCTCGGCCGAAGCGGAAGCGGAAACGAAACAAATCAAACTATTCGATTACCTCTCGCGCGTCGCGGAAATGCACGACCCGCACATCTTCCACGGACTGGTCACCGATGTGCGCCCGATGGGCCTCATGGTCGAAGTCCCCGACATGGGCATCCGCGGCGTGGTCAAACGCGAAGACCTGCCCGCCGGACGCTGGCGCCTCGAAGCCCACCGCATGGCCTGGGTCTCCACCGACGGCGTGGTGATCCAACTCGGCATGCGCGTCCCGCTCACAGTCACCGCCATCGATCGCGAAAAACGCTTCGTCGACTTCAGCGTCGCAGGGCCGCCCACCGGCAAAGGCATCCCGACCCCAAAAAATTCCAAAACCCCACCCACCAAAAAACACGCGAAGAAAAAAATCCCCACACACAGCCCCGCCGGCCCCACCAAAAACCGCAAGCCCCCAGGCAAATCGAAACAACGCAGGAGGCGCTAAATCGACCGAGTAAGTGAGCCCTATACCCGATTTCATTCGCCACCTCCCTAAAACCGAGACCCATCTTCATATCGAGGGCTCGCTGCCGTGGCATCTGCTTCAAGCGGCCCATCCGGGAAAATACGAATCACCACCTGCCTCGTGGTCGCCGGATTTTCGCTTTCGCAACTTCGCTCATTTTGAAACCGAACTGCTCGGCTATGCTGCCGATTTTTTCAACTCGCCCGATC
>JBEINR010000079.1:0-4430 GCA_040377995.1 Akkermansiaceae bacterium
AGTTCCCATTCATCGGCGGCGTGCGCTCGACCGCCCAGATGATCTCCTACGAAATCTCGCTCGGCCTCTCGATCATCCCAGTCCTGCTCTACTTCGGTGATTTGAATCTTTCAAAAATCGTCCAGCACCAAGCCGACAACGGCTGGCTTCTCCTGCCATTCTGGAAGGGCGGAAAAATCGGCCTGCCCGACCTTCAAACCGCGATGTTCTGGATCCCCGCCTTCATCGCATTCCTGATCTTCACCGTTTCGATCTTCGCCGAAACCAACCGCATGCCCTTCGACCTCCCCGAGTGCGAAACCGAACTCGTCGGCGGCTATCACACGGAATACTCGTCAATGAAGTTCGCCCTGTTTTTCATGGGTGAATACGCCGCGATGGTGATTGGCTCGGCGCTCATCATCACGCTCTTCCTCGGCGGTTGGTCGGTCGGCTTCGGTCTCGATCAACACATCAGCCAACTCCACATCGGATCCTTCCACTTCGGCGGGCTCATCCACATGGGCTGCTTCCTCACCAAGTTGCTCGCCTTCATCCTCTTCTTCATCCTCGTGCGCTGGACCGTGCCGCGCTTCCGTTACGATCAACTCATGAAACTCGGTTGGGTGATCTTCTTCGAAGCGGCACTCATCAATGTGTTCCTCGCCGCGCTGATCATTGCAGCACCCTCGCTCTCGACCCCAATCATCGCAGCCGGCGCGATCCTTCTGGCCGTCGTCACCGGCGCCATCATCTGGGTCGCAAAAGTTTCCGAAGACCAACCCAAACCGCTGCGCGCCTAAGCCCTTTTTCAAATCCTCACCCCGCAATTCCATGGCCGTCGTCAAACTCCAACGCCCTCAACTCAAGCTCGGTGAGAAGATCTACTTCGGAGCCCTCGTCAAAGGCTTCATCCTCACCCTCGGCCACGCGATCCGCTCGCTGCGCGGAAAATCTGTGGGCGCCAAAGACCTCGAATCATCCGGCCTCGGCGTGACCATGCAGTTCCCCGAGCAACGCTGGGATTCGCACCTGCCCGATTACTACCGCGGCGCACCTGCACTCGTCACCGACGAGCAAGGCCGCGAACGCTGCGTCTCGTGCCAACTCTGCGAATTCATCTGCCCACCCAAAGCGATTCGCATCACCCCCGGCGAAATTCCCTCCGACGACCCATGGGCCAAAGTTGAAAAGCGCCCGAAGGAATTCGAAATCGACATGATCCGCTGCATCTACTGCGGGATGTGCGAAGAAGTCTGCCCCGAACAGGCGATCTACCTCCGCAAGGACTACCTCATCACCGGCCTCAAACGCGCCGACATGCTTCACGACAAAAAGAAACTCTACGAAATCGGCGGCGTCCGCACCGGCCTCGTCAACAAATGGAATGAGCTGAAGTGATGTTCAAAGTTATCGGTTAAAAGTTATAAGTTGCTGTAGCAACCCAACCTCTTAACCCATAACAAATAACCTCTAACTAATAACCAATCTCCAATGCCCTCTTACCTTTTCTGGTTGTTTTCCACCATCATGCTCATCGGTGGCGCAGCGGTGATCGCGTTTCGCAACCCGGTCTCAAGCGCGCTCTCGATGGTTACCTGCTTTGTCGGCCTTGCAGGGCTTTTCATCGGCCTCAGCGCCTTCTTTGTCGGGATCATCCAAATCCTCGTCTATACCGGCGCGGTGATGGTGCTCTTCTTGTTCATCATCATGCTGCTCGACCTCAAGGATGAGGAAAAACGCGCCCGCGGATTCGCCCCACTCGCCGCAGGCCTCGCGCTGGTAGTTGCCTTTGTCGTCCAACTCGTCGGCATCCTCTCGCAATCGGCCGACAAAACCGCGCCCGATCTCGACAAGCAAACACTCACCAATGCCGCTGCCCAATTTCCCAAGGATAGCAAAATCGCCGAAGCCCTCACCGACGGTCGCCTGCCCGACATCCACCTCATCGGCCACACACTCTTCACCCAATACAACCTTCCGCTCCAACTCCTCGGCGTCCTTCTTCTCGTCGCCACCATCGGCGTCGTCACCCTCTCGAAGCGCCAGGCAGACTGAAGTTAAACGTTAAGAGTTATTCGTTAATGGCAAAAATACCGCACCACATTCCTCTGCCAATTCTTCCCCAATAACTTTTAACCAATAACCCAATAACTTTTAACCACCCATGCCCACCCTCAACGACTACCTCCTCGTCTCCGGCCTGCTCTTTGCCATAGGCCTCGCGGGCGTGGTGCTGCGCCGCAACATCATCATCGTCTTCATGTGCCTCGAGCTGATGCTTAGCGCGGCCAACCTTAGCCTCGTCGCGTTCTCACGCTTCAACACCATCAACGGCCTGCCCGACTACAACGCGCAGATGCTCGTCTTCTTCGTCATCACCGTCGCCGCCGCCGAAGTCGC
This sequence comes from Akkermansiaceae bacterium, assembly GCA_040377995.1. Lineage (GTDB taxonomy): Bacteria > Verrucomicrobiota > Verrucomicrobiia > Verrucomicrobiales > Akkermansiaceae > Luteolibacter. The sequence continues at coordinate 2,383 of JBEINR010000079.1, forward strand.
CGTCGGCCTCGCCATCATCGTCGCCCTCTACCGCGCACGCCAAACCATCCACACCGATGAACTGACCAGCCTCAAAGGCTGAAGAACATCGAACATTGAACTCCCAACATTGAACATCGAAGGAAGAAAATTCAAATAGCCCGAATTCAGCAGAAGCCCTTCCTAGATCACATTTCCTTTCCCATGAACCTGCCTTGGCTACTTCTTTTCCTTCCACTCGCGGTGGCGGTGATCAACCAACTCGCGCTGCGCCGCGGGCCGCTTGCGCCGTGGCTCTCGACCGCTTCGGCGATCGCCACACTCGTCATCTCACTGCGCCTGCTCGGCCAGACCGGCACCTTCAACTTCGACTGGGCCACCATCGGTGACCTTCACCTGCAAATCGGCATCAAGCTCGATCAACTCTCGACCGGCATGATGACGGTCGTCACCGGCGTCGGCGCGCTCGTTCACATTTTCTCGCTCTCCTACATGAAGGACGACGCGGCGAAAAACCGCTACTTCACCGGACTCTCGCTCTTCATGTTTTCGATGACCGGCATCGTGCTGTCGTCGAATTTCATCATGACCTTCATTTTCTGGGAACTGGTCGGCCTCAGCTCCTACCTGCTGATCGGACACTGGTACCACAAGGATTCGGCGGCCGATGCCGCGAAGAAGGCCTTCCTCTGCAACCGCGTGGGCGACTTCGGATTCATGATCGGCATCCTCATGCTGTGGGGCATCACCGGCACGCTGGCATTCGATGAAATGACAGTCCCTGCAGAAATTTCCGCCGGCGTGCTATCCGCCGCGGTCCTCTGCATCTTCTGCGGCGCGGTCGGCAAGTCGGCCCAGCTGCCACTCCATGTCTGGCTGCCCGACGCGATGGAAGGCCCCACTCCGGTGTCCGCACTCATCCACGCCGCGACGATGGTCGCCGCCGGTGTCTACATGCTCTTCCGCCTGCAACTTTCGCTCGGCTTCGAAGTCTTCGAAGGACTGCAAGCCAGCGCCGTCATCGCATGGACCGGCGGCATCACCGCACTCGTCGCCGCACTGATGGCCGTGCAGCAGGATGACATCAAACGCGTGCTCGCTTACTCGACGCTCTCGCAGCTCGGCTACATGGTCATGGCGGTCGGCCTCGTTTCCGGCGAGGCAGGCATGTTCCACCTCTTCACTCACGCATGGTTCAAGGCCCTGCTCTTCCTCGGCTCCGGCGCGGTCATCCACGCCTGCCACCACGAACAAAACATCTGGAAAATGGGCGGACTGCTGAAAAAAATGCCGCTCACCGGGATCACCTTTTTCCTCGGATTTGCCGCACTCATCGCCGTGCCCTTCACCTCGGGATTCTTCTCCAAAGAGCTGATCCTCGAAGCAGCGCACGAAAAACAATCGGCCCTGTTCTGGATCGCCGCCACCGTCGCGGTGCTCACGCCATTTTACATGACGCGACTCTTCATCGTCGCGTTCCTCGGCAAGCCGCGCTCGGAAAATTCCGATCACGCCCACGAAGTTGGTCCGCTGATGCTGCTGCCGCTCATCCTGCTCTCCGTCCTCGCAGTCGGTGCCGGCTACGGCTTTGCCCACAAACTTGCGCCTGCAGTCCCCGAACACGCCGGCGAGTTTCATGTGAACTTCCTCTTCTGGGTGTCGGTCACCGCACTCGTCGTCGGCGCCGGATTCGCGCTGCTTCTCTACACCGGCAAGGACAAGGACCCGCTCTCGGTCCCTGTTTTGAAAAACCGTTTCTACATCGATGGCTTCTACGACAACTTCATCGTCCGCTATTTCCAAGACAGCCTAGCCGCGATCGTGCACTTCTTGGATGAACTCATCATCAACGGCCTGCTCGTCGGTGGCATCAGCCGCGGCGCGGTGAGCGTTGGCAACCTTTTCCGCAAAGTCCAATCCGGCCAACTCCAAGGCTACGCCTTCGCCATCGGCATCGGCGCCGCACTCGTAGTCTACTTCACGGTCTTCTTCTGATCCAAGGCAACCCGTTCACCCACCCCCATGCTTCCCATCCTTGTCTTCCTGCCGATCGCGGCCTTCATCGCGAT
>JBEINR010000098.1:0-3624 GCA_040377995.1 Akkermansiaceae bacterium
GTTTGCATCTGGGTGTCATTATTTCTGGCGCAACGACCTTCCTCAGCTCCTTTTTTGCTGGCCCGCCGGTGTCATTCTACTTGGCGCAATGCGCACGCGCCACGGCGGGCGACAAAATCCTAGCCATTAGCCCCTCGTCTGTTAGGTATTGGAGTGCAACCCATGAACTCCTCATCCGATAAATCCGACATGGCCCTCTTCTGGGGCTGCTTCATCGCGCTCATCACCACCAGCTACGCCTTCATCAGCCGCATGATCCTTTGCGGCGGTGATTTCATCGGCGACTTCGGCCTCGACAAAGTCGCTGTCGGCGAACTCCAAGGCGCCGGCATCTGGCCCTTCGGCATGAGCATCATTCTGTTCAGCCTCTTTATCGACCGCATCGGCTACAAGACGGCGATGGTCTTTTCATTCGTGTCGTACCTCGCCTACACCGCGCTGGCGATCGCCGCCTACAACTCGATCCAAGGGGTCACCGGCGATGCCCTCGCTGCCGCTCAGGCGAAGGGCGTGAAATTCCTCACCTGGGGCAGCATCATCCTCGGCCTCGGGAACGGCGCGGTGGAAGCCTACATCAATCCGGTCGTCGCCACGATCTTCCGCAAGGACAAGGTTAAGTGGCTCAACATCCTCCACGCCGGATGGCCGGCCGGACTCGTACTCGGCGGAATCTGCACGATCGCCCTCGCATCAAACGCCGATTGGCGCATCACCCTCGGACTCATCCTCGTGCCAGCGATCATTTTCTTCGTGATGCTCATCGGTGCAAAATTTCCGAAAAGCGAACGCGAGCAAGCCGGCATCGGTTATGTCGACATGCTCAAGGAACTTGGCGTCTTCGGCGCCTTCGTCGGATTCGGCCTCGTGGTAGCCGAACTCGGTCGTGTTTTCGCATGGCCACAGGCGCTGAGCTGGACCCTTACCCTGCTCATTGTTGGCGCCTTTGCCGTGATCACCAAATCCTTCGGCCGCATCATTCTTGCGATCCTGATCATCATCATGATGCCACTCGCCACAGCCGAAATCGGCACCGACGGTTGGATCAGCTCGCTGATGGAAGAACCGATGAAAGCCGCCGGCCATCACCCCGGATGGGTGCTGGTCTACACCTCGGCGATCATGATGGTGCTGCGCTTTTTTGCGGGCAGCATCGTTCATCGGATTTCTCCACTCGGCCTGCTGGCGGGTTGCTCGCTGCTGGCGATCATCGGCCTCACATGGCTCTCGAAAACCAATGGCGCCGGCATGCTGGTGATCTTCACCGCCGCGACACTTTACGCGGTCGGCAAAACATTCTTCTGGCCAACGATGCTGGGCGTCACGAGCGAGCAATGCCCGAAAGGTGGCGCACTCACGCTCAACGCCATGGGTGGCATCGGCATGCTCGCCGTCGGCATCCTCGGCTTCCCATTCATCGGCTTCCTTCAAGAGTCGTCAGCGACCGCCAAACTCCAGTCGAGCAATCCGGCAATTTACGAAACGGTCACAGTCCAAAAAAATTACCTCCTCGGCGCCTACAAGGCCATCGATCCGGTCAAAAGCGCCGCGATCACCGAAACAGCCGATGCGGAGGTCATCAAGACCGCTACCACCACCGGGCAATTCAGCGCACTCGGCAAAATGGCAATCTTCCCCGCCTTCATGCTGATCTGCTACCTCGGCCTGATCCTTTATTTCCGCAGCCGCGGCGGTTACAAACCGGTCAACCTCGGCGACCAAAGCCACTGAAATTTCAGCCAAAATCCAAGCCCCGGGCCGCTCCATCGGCCTCGGGGTTTTTTTGTTTCTCCCCCAATCATCATCGGAACTCATTCCTTGTCCTGCACACAGGCCTCGGCTAGAAATCAACCCGATGAAACGCACCTTCACCGTTCTCCTCGCCCTGCTCGCTCCAATCGCGGTTTTCGCCGATGCGGAAAAATCCGCCAAACCCGCCACCACCAAGGTCCGCCTCAAAACCAATCACGGCGACATCGTCCTCGAACTCAACAAAGAAAAAGCTCCGATCACTGTCGCCAACTTCGTCGATTATGTGAAAAAGAAACACTACGACGGCACGGTCTTTCATCGCGTCATCGATGGTTTCATGATCCAAGGCGGTGGCTTTGAATCGAAAGACGGAACACTCGTCGAGAAACCCGCCGGCAAGCCCATCACCAACGAAGGCAAAAACGGCCTCAAAAATGCCCGCGGCACGATCGTCATGGCTCGCACCAACGATCCCAACAGCGCGAAAGCCCAATTCTTCATCAATGTGCAGGACAATGCCATGCTCGACTACCCGAACAACGGCGGCTACGCGGTCTTCGGATCAGTCGTCGAAGGCATGGATGTCGTCGACAAGATCAAGTCCACCTCCACCGGCATCGGCAAAATGAATATGCTCCACCCGAACACCGGCGAAGCCATCGATATGCCCGCCGAAAATGTGCCCAACACCGCGGTCACGATTCTCAGCGCCACACTCGAGTGACGCACCCCGCGCTCCGCACAGCCACTCACCGATTCATCCGCCTCACCCATCTTGTTGATGCAACTCTGGTTCTGCCCGATTCTCGCCTTCCTGCTCGGCTCGATCCCCTTCGGGCTGATCATTTCAAAAGCCAAAGGCATCAACATCCGCGAGCACGGATCCGGCAACATCGGCGCCACGAATGTGCTTCGCGTCGTCGGCAAAAAATACGGCTACGCCTGCCTGCTGCTCGATGTGCTGAAAGGTTTCGTCCCGGTGGTGCTCGCCATCAACCTCATCCATATCGCAGGTCGCGCACCAGGCATCACGATTGGATTGCCAGAATCATGGATCATGGAATTGCCCGCGGCATCGGCCATGAAGGCCCAACTCATCCATGTCATCACCGCCCTCTGCGCGGTGCTCGGTCACAACTATTCGCCATGGGTGAACTTCAAGGGCGGCAAGGGCATCGCCACATCCGGAGGCGTCCTGCTCGCGCTGATGCCCTTCGCGGTGATCATCCTCCTCGTGGTCTGGGGCCTGCTGTTCATCACCACACGCTATGTCTCGATCGCCAGCGTTGGTGCCGCAGTGTCGCTGCCATTTCTCACGCTCTGGGGATCATGGTTCCACGGCCGCATCCAGGACGGCACATGGAACAAACCATTGCTCGCCTTCACCATCGTCATCGCGATTCTCGCCGTATGGAAACACCGCGTGAATTTCCGCCGCCTCAAGGATGGCACCGAACACCGCTTCGGAAAAAAATCCGGATAGCAAAAAACCAAGATTAGCGATCCACTTCACACATTCATGGCCATGACCCCCATCACTTCGGCTGCCATCCTCGGCGCAGGTTCGCTCGGCACCGCCCTGGCGAAACTCCTCACGCCGAAGCTGAGCCCGATCATTCTCGTTTCCAACGTGGCATCATGCGCCGATGGCATCAACCGCGATCATCGCAACCCAAAGTACCTTTCCGACATCCCGCTGGCCTCGCACATTCGCGCCACCACCGACCACCGCGAAGCGATCAGCCACCCGCTCGTGATCTTTGCCGTGCCGACTCTCGCAATTCGCAGCGAGGCGGAAAAACTCAAAGCGGCCGGAGTTGCCAACGATGTGCCGCTGCTCACCTGCTCGAAAGGCATCGAACGCAACCCCGGCGA
>JBEINR010000204.1:0-1864 GCA_040377995.1 Akkermansiaceae bacterium
CTCTCGATGGACATCGATGACTTCGTCGACGAAGGCCAGCGCGCAAAACGCATCGATGTCGCGAAAGCGGTGGTCGATGACTTCATCAGCCGCCGACCCGACGACCGCATGGGCCTCGTTGCCTTTGCCGGACGCCCGCGCGACGCCAGCCCGATCACTCTCGATCACAAATGGCTGCGCCGCGCACTCGACGAGCTCCGCCTCAACGATCAATTCGAACGCGGCACGGTGAAAGAACAAGGCACCGCCATCGGCTCGGCACTCTCCGCCGCCGCGTCGCGACTCGATGCCCGCGACGCAAAAAGCAAAATCATCCTCCTCATCACCGATGGCGCAAGCAACTCGGGAAAAATCTCACCCGTCGAAGCGGCCGAACACGCAAAGACACTCGGCATTAAAATTTACACGATCGCAATCGGCACAAAAGAAGGCCGCGTCGACCGCAGCATCATGCGGTTCCCCTATCAGGAATTCGATATCCCAACGCTCAAGAAAATCGCCTCCCTCACCGGAGGCGAACACTACTGGGCACAAAACCTCAAATCGCTGCGCGAAACATTCACGACCATCAACCAACTCGAAAAAACCGAAGCCCGCAGCCTCACGATCATCGACGACCGCGAGCTATTCCATTGGTTCATGATCCCATCGCTCATCGCTGCACTCGCTTGCGCCTCCCGTCTTGCTTTCAATCCACCTCCCACCGCCTGATCCGATTTGAACCTCGCCCATCCAGCATGGCTCTTCGCGCTGACATTGCCACTCATCTTGGCGGTGCTCGCCGTCGTGATCACGCGCCTGCGCCGCTCCCAATGGCAAGCCTTCGCTGCCGATCGCTTGCGCCCGATTCTCATCAAACGCCGCAGCCCGGTCGTGCGCTGGATCTCATTTTCACTACTGCTGCTCGCCTGCATCAGTCTCGTCATCGCCCTCACCCGCCCTCACGAAAAGGCCGGCACTCGCGAGGAAAAAATTCTCAGCCGCAATGTCCTCATCGCCCTCGACCTCTCACGCAGCATGCGAGTCCAGGATATGAAACCCGATCGCCTCTCGCGCGCAAAAATCGCAATCTACGAACTGCTCGAAGAACTCCCCAACGAACGCGTCGGTATCATCGGCTTCGCCGGCAGCGCGTATGTTTATGCACCCCTCACGGTTGACCACGCCGCCGTCCGCCAAACAGTCGAGCAGATCGATGAAAACTGGGCGACCCTCGGCGGATCCAACCTCAAGGATGCAGTCGAACTGGCCATCGATACGCTCAAAAAAACCGGACAAAAACAAAACGCGCTCGTCATCTTCAGCGATGGCGAAAAACACGATGGCTCACTCGACGACATCGCCAGCGAAGCGAAATTGGCCGGCGTCAACATCCTCGCCATCGGCATCGGCACGGAAAATGGTGACTATGTTCCCAATGCCGATTTTCCCGGCAACCGCATGATCGATGAAAACGGTCAACCAGTCATCAGCCGGCTGCAACCTGAGGTCCTGCGCAATCTCGCCGAGGCGACCAACGGCAAATACGCCGCCGCTGGATCAGGCGACGATATCGCATCGTTGGTGAAAAACTCGATCAAGGAACTCGACGCATTTGAAATGGAAGGCAGCCAGCGCGAAGTGACAATCGATTACTACCAATGGTTCTTGTTGCCGGCGATCGTGTTCCTCTTTGCCTCAATCATCATCGGCACTCGCTGGCGTGGTGTTGGCAAGGCTGCCGCCGCACTCGCAATTTTTCTGATGCCCGGCCCTTCTCATGCCGATGATGCGAAGGACGCGGCACGATTCCTTTTGGAAAAGAATTTCACCGCCGCTGCACAGACTTACCGCAAGCTCGCCAAGGAATCACAATCATCGAATC
>JBEINR010000161.1:0-2342 GCA_040377995.1 Akkermansiaceae bacterium
CGTGAATGCCGGGTTTGGATAGAAAAAAAACCCGCGGCCGTTACCGGTCGCGGGTTTGACGAAGCAAGTACAACACCAATGAAAAAATCAGTCTTGTTCGGCAGCTGCCTCTTGGGCGGCCGCATAGGCGCTGGACGCCTCATGCACGCGGGCAGTGCCCTTGTACTCCTTGCCGATCTTCTCGACGAGGCCACGGGTCACGAGGTTCTGAAGTTTCTCGTAGGCGCGCAGGCGGAGCATTTCCTCGCCGCCGCTGACCGCATTGCGAACCTTCAGGTTTGCGAAAACCCGCTCGAACAAATCGTTGAATCCAAATACCTTCTTCTCGGAGAGCACGGTGACCAATTCGTCGGTCACATGGTCCGGAAGCCGTCGGGAGAATCGTGTGCGCTTAGTAGTAATTGCCATAACGCCATCACCCTACACGGGTTTGTGACAAAAGCGACTCAAAAAACTTTGAATTAACTTCGCAGATCTAAAATATCACGGGCTCCTGACCACTGCGGCGCCCAAAAACAAAAAAAATCCCTCATGGCAGCTTGACAGCGGGCTGTTTGCCGCCATTCTCCGCCCTCCCGACGCGTCGGTAACGTGTTGGGCAACCAAGCTCCCATGAAAAAGGACATTCATCCCAAGTACAATCCGGTCGTGTTTGTCGACATGACCACCGGCGCCCGCTTCTTCACCCGCTCGACCAAGAGCTCCGACAAGAAGGAAGTTATCGACGGCGTCGAGCACAGCGTGATCTCGATCGGCATCACCTCCGACTCGCATCCGTTTTTCACCGGACAGAAGCAGTTCGTCGACACCGAAGGCCGCATCGACAAGTTCCAGAAGCGCTTTGGTGCGGTCCGCCGCGTCGCCAAGCCAAAGGCGGAGTAATCCCGGAAGGCCTCTGGCTGCCGGTATGTTTCACGGCGCTTCACGCGAAGCGCCGAGTTGCCTCGTTTTTTCCCGTTCAGACGACCGGGCCCTCGGCGAGCACATACCAAAAGCGGGGAAGGCCTACCTTTTTCATCTCCGAGCGGGTCATGGCGTAAAACGCCTGCCATTGGTCCGGGTGGATCGTCTGGCAGCCGAGCGAGCTCGTGCCCTTGCGGCCGCCGCGATGGATGTTGATCGCCACGCCCGGCCGGCTGCTGGGGATTTCTTCGTCGCCATCGCGCCTCACCGGGAGTTCCTCATTGCGCGTCGCCGGGCGAAATGCCGGGTAACCGCCGCTAGGTCGGGAAATGCCATGCTTGCCGGGTTTGTAGGGATGGCAGCCGGGCATCAATGAGGCCACGCCCTTGCGGAAGCGGCTGGGGTCGGTGTTGGCATTGAAGGCGGCAAAAGTTTCCGGGCCCACCACGAAAGCGGCATCGTCGTAGATCCCGCGGTCATTCACGCCGGGCGCGCCGAGGCTGTCGCGGTAATATCCGCGGATGCCAACCACCAGCATTTCGGGAAATGGTTCGCCGGGCCGTTGCTTGCGCCAGACCGCTTGCGCCGTGGCAAGCACGATCGATCGCGGGGCACGGGGCTTGGCCATGATGCGGGAGCTTGAAGTTTCAGCCGAGGCTCTCGATGCGGAACACCACCGGCGCGCTGTTGATGCAATCGAGCGCCTCAATTTCGGCCAATGCCTCTTGCAGTTTTCCGAAAGGGCAGGTGTGAAGCAGGAAAACCATGTCGACAAATTCCGCGTCGGGGTTCGATGGATTCACCGGCGAATGGGTGCCGGAAATGCCGATGCGGTGCTTGGCAAGGATGCCGGAAATTTCGGCGATCACGCCCGGCCGGTCGGTGACATCGAAGCGCACATAATACGCCGTCGAAGTCTCGGCGACCGGCAGAATGCGGCCCTTTTCGCGATAAGGTAGGAATCCGCGATGGCCATTCGCTTGGCGCAAGGAACGGGCGGCCTCGACGAGGTCGGCCACAACCGATGATGCGGTCGGATCCTGACCCGCGCCACGGCCGTAGAACAAGGGCTCGCCCGCGGTGTCGCCATGCACGGCCACCGCGTTGAAGACGCCGTGGACGGATGCGAGGATGTGCGACTTGGCGAGAAACGATGGCTGCACGCGCAGCTCGACTTCGCCATTCGGATGCTCACGGATGAAGGCCAGCAGCTTGACCACATAGCCGAGGCTGGTGGCGAAATGGATGTCGTTGGGACGCACCTGCTCGATGCCTGAGACATGGATCGCTGCGGGATCGATCGGAAATCCATAAGCCAGCGTCGCCAGCAAAATCGCTTTGTGCGCCGCGTCCCAGCCATTCACATCAAGCGCCGGATCGGCCTCGGCATAACCAAGCGCCTGGGCCTCGGCGAGCGCCGCCTCAAAGGTGAGGCCGGC
>JBEINR010000196.1:0-2002 GCA_040377995.1 Akkermansiaceae bacterium
AAATCCTTCGGGCTGTATCTCGAGGGCGGCGATGAGCTTGGCGAAATCCTGCTGCCACGCCGCGAAATGCCGGTGAGTTGGGAAATTGGTCACCCGCTCGATGTGTTCATTTACCGCGATTCGGAGGACCGCCCGGTCGCGACCACCAAGACCCCCAAGGCCCTGCCCGGCACCTTCGCGCGGCTCAAGTGCGTGGCCGTCACCGGCGTCGGAGCCTTCCTCGACTGGGGCCTTGCCAAGGACTTGCTGGTGCCGTTTCGCGAGCAAAAATCGCGCATGGAGCTCGGCAAATCCTACCTCGTCCATGTCCACGTCGACGAGGTTTCCGGCCGCGTCGTCGCATCGACGCGGCTCTCGCGTTTTCTTGATCAGAGCCGCGGAAATTACGCGCCGGGCGATCCGGTGGAGTTGGTCATTTTCGGCAAAACGCCACTTGGCTACAAGGCCATCATCAACGGCACGCACAGCGGCCTGCTCTTTGCCGAAGGCGTTTTCCAAGAACTCCAACCCGGCGAGCGCGTCAATGGTTTCATCTCACACGTCCGCGAGGATGGAAAAATCGACCTCAGCCTCCACGCTCCGGGCCGCGACAAGGTCGACACGCTCGAGCAACGCATCCTCTCCGAGCTCAAGGCCCGCGGCGGATTCTGGGCGATCGGCGATCACAGTCCGGCCGACGAAATCCACGACGAACTCGGCGTGAGCAAACGCACCTTCAAGCAATGCCTCGGCGCGCTGCTCAAGAGACGGGCAATCGTCATCGAGGAAAAAGGGATACGCATCGCGCCGTGATTCCGAGCCGCGCTGCATTCTTGCGCTTTCATTTCCACCGGGCCGCGATTAGCATCCGCCGATGATTCGCCGCGCCCTAATCGCCCTGCTTTTTACGAGCTTGCGGCTTGCTGCCCAGGCCCCCGAGCCTGCGCCGGACCCGATGCCAAGCGCTGAATCCATTCCCGCGGCCGAGGCACCTCCTGCCGTGCCGCAGCCTGCGCCAACAGCGCCAGCCGCGTCGCAATCAAGCCGCGTCTCGGTGCTTGGCTACCACGACTTTTCGCCCACGCTGCCGGAGACCGAAATGCGCATCCGCACGGCAAAGTTCCGCTGGCAAATGCAAGCACTGCGCGACCGCGGCATCACGGTGATCTCACTCGCCGACTTCATCGCATGGAAGAAAAACGATGGCAGCAAAACACTGCCGGAAAAGTCGGCGCTCATCACGATCGATGACGGCTGGCTTTCGGTCTATACCGATGCGTTTCCGATCCTTCGGGAGTTCAACTACCCGTTCACGATGTACCTCTACAAAAACTATGTCGACCGTGGCGGCAAGTCACTCAGCTCCGCGATGATCCGCGAGATGATCGCCGCCGGCGCGACGATCGGCAGCCACTCGGTGAGCCATCCCTACCCGAAGGTGGTGAAAAAAAACCAACGCCAGGGACCCGAAGTTTACCGCGCGTTTTTGCAAAAGGAACTCGGCGATTCGAAAAAATTTCTGGAGTCGAAATTCGGGCAAGCGATCAGCACCTATGTTTATCCCGGCGGTTATGTCACGACCGAGATGTTTCCGGTCGCGCGGGAAAATGGCTACACGCACATGTTCACGGTGCTGCCCGGCAAGGTGAGCCAATCGACGCCCGACGAAACCCTGCCGCGCTATGTCATTCTTGGCACGCACGACCACATCTTCGAGCTGGCCACGCAGTTCGGTGAAGCGCCCGCCACACCGGAGGCCTACACCGCTGCCCATGCGCTGCCGACCGCACATCCGGTGAGCCCGGAGTCCGGCGCCAGCATCAACGAACGCATGCCGGTCATTTCCTCAGACCTTTCAAAGGTCGCCGACCTCGACCCGTCGACGCTGGTCATGCGCATTGCGGGCTTCGGCGAAGTGCCTGCGGCCTACGACGCGCAAACCGGAATGTTTTCCTGGAAAGTGAACCGCACCCTGCGCCAGCCGATTTGCTCGATATCGGTCAGCTGGAAAAACCGCTCTGGA
>JBEINR010000225.1:0-1553 GCA_040377995.1 Akkermansiaceae bacterium
GATCCCGTCTCCGGATATCCAAGCACCTACGCGCGGGATGATCTCCCAAAACTCGAGAAATATGCCGACGGTCAAACCCTGCCCACACCCAAGGCCATTGATTTCCAACCCGGCTCCCTGCTCGGCAGCGTTTCAGGCGAACTCGGCCTGCGCAAGTATTTGGAGTCCCAAGGCCACACGCTGGTCGTCACCTCCGACAAGGACGGCGATGGTTGCACGCTCGACAAGGAACTCGTCGATGCCGACATCGTGATCTCGCAGCCGTTCTGGCCCGCCTACATCACGGCAGAGCGCATCGCCAAAGCTCCAAAGCTCAAGCTCGCCATCACCGCCGGCATCGGCTCCGACCATGTCGACCTCCAAGCTGCCATGGATAGCGGCATCACCGTCGCCGAGGTAACCTACTGCAACAGCATCAGCGTTTCCGAACATGTGGTGATGATGATCCTCGGCCTCGTGCGCAACTACATTCCGTCCTACAACTGGGTCATGAAAGGCGGCTGGAACATCGCCGATTGCGTGGCCCGCTCCTACGATGTGGAAGGCATGTCCGTGGGCACCGTGGCCGCCGGCCGCATCGGCTTGGCCGTACTGAAACGCCTCAAGCCCTTCGACATGAAGCTGCATTACACCGACCGCCACCGCCTGCCGGAGGCAGTCGAAAAGGAATACGGCCTCACCTACCACGCGACCGTCGAGGACATGGTCAAGGTCTGCGATGTGGTCACCATCAACTGCCCGCTCCACCCCGAGACCGAGCACCTCTTCGATGAAAAACTCATCTCGAAGATGAAACGCGGGGCCTACATCGTGAACACCGCCCGCGGAAAAATCTGCGACCGCGATGCCATCGTACGTGCGCTCGAAAGCGGACAGCTCGCCGGATACGCCGGTGATGTGTGGTTCCCGCAACCCGCACCGCAGGATCACCCATGGCGCACGATGCCGCACCATGGCATGACGCCCCACATCTCCGGCTCGAGCCTCTCCGCACAAACCCGCTACGCCGCGGGCACCCGCGAGATCCTGGAATGCTGGTTTGAAGGAAAGCCGATCCGCAGCGAATACCTCATCGTCGATGGCGGCAAACTCGCCGGAGTAGGCGCTCATTCCTACAGCGCCGGCAACGCCACCAAAGGCGCCGAAGAAGCCGCCCGCTTCAAAAAAGGCTGAAGCCAACAACCCCACAATCGGCGGACCGGAGCCCGTTCCGGTCCGCCATTTTTTTACCCCGATGAAACTGCTCGAAAAAATGCAAGGCGATGGCGCGGAACGCCCGCCACGACCGGAAATGCGCGGCATCGCTCTCGCTTGGCTGGGCGCATCTTTCACCATCGCCATGGTCGGTTGGCTAACGTCGCGCGCCAATACTCCCCTCGTCCTGGGATCCTTCGGCGCCACCTGCGTGATGGTCTTCGGCTTTCCCGACGCGCCCTTTTCCCAACCTCGGCATGTCTTGTGCGGTCATGTCCTAACCGCGCTCATCGGTTTGATTTTCCTCCATCTCACCGGACCTTGCTGGTGGGGAATGGGCCTCGCGACCGGCACCGCCA
>JBEINR010000097.1:0-3653 GCA_040377995.1 Akkermansiaceae bacterium
CCCTTGCGTTCGGAAAAGTCATTGATGACTTTGGCCAACGGTTGACCGATGAAAAACGGATGGAAAACTTTGGCGGGCAGGGTGGATTCGATCGCGACACGGCGGAGTGGTCCATCGATGAGAAGTTTTCCTTTCGCCTCGCCATCGGGGCGGGTGATTAGGATGTCTTTGAGGAAAAACTTGTGGTCTTGCATGGCGAAGGCGCCGCTGAAGCTGTCGAAGCGGGTGTCGCGAAAAACGAGTGACTGCAGGCTGGCGCGGCCGATGGCTTGTATCAGCGGCGGGCCATCGGGCTGGAGTTGGAATTCGCCATTCGCTTCGAGTTGCTGCGGGCCTTCGACGCTGAGTCCGCTTGGCTGCTTGATGTTAAGCCATGCAGACAAAAGGGAAGGGATCTCGACGGATGAGACGAGGTCGAAACGGCCCTGGCGTTTCCCGATGTCGTAATCGGCGCGCGCGTCGAGTTCGCCGGCTTTGTCGGTGGCTTTGAGCGATGAGATGGTGAGAAGGTTGTCGGCGAGTTCGGCTTCGGCGCTGAGCGTTCTGAGTGCGTGTTGGTTTTTTTCGATGCCCTCGGCATCGAGTGTCAATTTTGCGCGAAACGATTCGTGCCGATTGGCATCACCTTCGAGGTAGATGCCGAGCCGCGGTGGTGAGGCTGGATCGAAATGCCAGGTGTTGAGTTGTTTGATGATTTTGGCGATGAGCTCACGGCGTTGACCGAGTTGTTCCTGATCTTGCGGTTTTGACGCGTCCTGCAGGTAGCCGACGATGCGGGCGTTGAGGCTGACCTGGATGCCGCTGATCCAGCCCTTGGTGTCGCGGATTTCCAGTAGACGGTCGCCGGGCATGAGGAGGGTGCCGCTGGCGTTGCGGATCTCGAGAAGCTCCGAGTTTGGATCTTCCGGTTTCACCGAGAGTGTGAGCCCTGCGTCCTTGAGTTCGATCTTTGCAAGCACGACCGCGCCTCGGGCGAGTTTGGTTTTGTCGAGGTCGATGATGATGCGCTCGAGATTGGCGATTTCCTTGTGGCGCGAAGCGTCCTCGAAGACTTTCACCTTGGTGGCGCTGATGCCGCGGAAGGGGTTGTAGGAAAGTGCGCCGATGGAAATGTGGGCCCCTTGTTTGGCGATTTCACTTTCGATCGCAGCACGCCATGAATCGGGCAGGCCGCTGCGATTGAGCCACCACAGACCGACCGGCGCGGCGATCGCGGCGGTGAGGATGAGAAGGAACGCGACGGTGCGAAGGTTCCTGGTGAGGTGGAGGCGATGCATGCGGGGCGCTGGCGAGACTAGGATCGCCGGGCATGGAATGCAACTCAGCGGATGAAGCCTGCCTCGCGAAACGAATAGTATGGGGTGCGACCGGGCGAGGGTTTGCCGATGATGACATGGTCGAGGAAGCGGACCTGCATGAGTTTGGAAGCCTCGATGATGCGATTGGTCGCTTCTTCGTCGGCGCGGCTCGGGCTGGGATCGCCAGAGGGATGATTGTGAACGAGGACGAAGCCGTAGGCACCGCGGGTGATCACGGGGCGCAAAATTTCACGCGGGTGGGCGGAGGATTGATCGACGGTGCCTATGGATACGACGGTCGTGCCAGAATGGCGAAGGCGTGTGTCGAGAGTGGCGACGATGACCTGTTCCTGGCTGAGGTGGCGGAGCTGCGGTCCGAAGATGTCGTGGATGATTTCGGCGCTGTCGAGGGGTCGGTCGTGGACCTGCTCGCGGGCGACGCGGGTGCCCAGCTCGAAAGCGGCGGCCAGCTTCGAGGCCTTGGCGAGGCCGAGGCCGTATTCTTTGGCGAGCTCGGTGACCGGCAGACTCCCAAGCGCGCCCATCGAGCCGTATTTGCCGATCAGCGTGCGGCCGATCTCGATGGCGCTGCGGCCGCGGATGCCGGTGGAAATGAACAGAGCCATCAGCTCGGCGTTGTCGAGGGCAGCAGGTCCGAGGTGGGCGAGTTTTTCGCGTGGGCGCTCGTTGTTGGGCATGTCCTGGATGCGCGTGCCGTAGGCATTGCCCTGAGTGTCCTCTGAATAAATGTAATTGAGCTTTTTAGCGTTCATGTGAACACTTTAAGCGGATCGCTAATGTTGGCAAATTGAAATGACTATAAATTCTGTTAGAACCACTGATTTCGCTGAGTTCACAGATGGGGAGAAGATGGGTGCCGCATCAACAATTCTCTGAAAAATCAGACCAATCAGTACAATCAGTGGTCAAAACCCCTTATTTTTTAAAGGTGATTAGGAATGGCGCAGTGACACTGGCGCGTTAGATTTTCCGCGTGCGTTGGACCTTGTTTTACGATGCCGACTGCGGGCTTTGTTCTTCGCTGATCGCTTGGATTGGGAAACATGATCGGCGGAGGCTCATCGATTGCCTGCCTTTGCAGGGGGAAATGGCGGAAAAACGCGGATTTTCGGCGGAAATTGGCAAGGATGGAGGATCGATGGTGGTCGTGAGAGATGCAGACGGCGCGGTTTTTACCGAGAGTGAGGCATGCCTTGAGCTGGCTCGGGCATTGGGTGGATTTTGGCGAATGACTATGATTTTGCGGCTGATTCCAAGACCTTGGCGCGACCGTGCGTATCGGACGGTGTCGCGTCATCGGCAGTCGCTTTGGCGCTGTGGCGACCGCTGTGGAGTGAAGGATTCGGCTGAAAAGCCATCGCGGCATTGAATCCATGGCTCGTGCGACTTCACTTGACGACGCAATCCTGCCTTGAAATGCCGCTCTTGGCGTGCATTCTCGCCGCCCTCCCATGGCTGGCCCTTCGTTTCAAGCACTCCCCGGATTTCGCGATTTCATTCCCCGTGAATGCGCGATCCGGAATTACCTGTTTGAGACCTGGCGCGCGGTCGCACGGCGCTCGGGGTTTGTGGAATACGAAACGCCGGTGCTCGAGGACACGGCGCTGTATCTGAAAAAATCCGGTGGCGAGCTCTCTTCGCAACTGTTTCGTTTTGAGGATCAGGGCGGACGCGATGTGACGCTACGCCCGGAAGTGACCGCATCGCTGGCGCGTCTCGCGGCCGAGCATCAGCGTCATTTTCCCAAGCCGCTCAAGTGGTTTGAGATCGGCCAGTGCTTTCGCTACGAGAAACCGCAAAAGGGCCGCGGCCGTGAGTTTCACCAGTTCAATGTCGATATTCTTGGCGAAGCCGGACCCGAGGCGGATGCCGAGCTGATCGCCCTGTCGATCGAAACGATGCTCGCGTTCGGCTTCAAGCGCGGTGACTTCGTCGTTCGCGTTTCGGATCGCAAGGCGTGGGTCGATTTTGCAAAGGCTCATGGCATCGATGATGCCGCGCTGCCGGATTTTCTGGGGATCATCGACAAGTTCGAACGCGAAAAACCCGATGTGCTTGAGCAAAAGCTGCGGGCCTTGGGGCTCGGCGTCGGGCAGGTGAAAGATTTCATCGGCAATCCGGCGAATGCCTCTGCAGCATTCAATGCAATTCGGCAGGATCTTGAATCGCGCGGTATGGGCGCGTTTGTCGAACTCGATCTCTCGATTGTGCGCGGTCTTGCTTATTACACCGGTGTGGTGTTCGAGGTTTTTGATTCGAGCAAATCGATGCGCGCGGTTGCGGGTGGTGGTCGATATGACACGCTTGTGTCGACCATTTCCAATGGCGCGGTCG
>JBEINR010000153.1:0-2416 GCA_040377995.1 Akkermansiaceae bacterium
CCATCCGATGCGCCCTGCCATGCCGCAAGCATCCACAGGATCCCCCGCGCGGTCCATCGCGAAACATCCACGTGGATTGGGACTTGGAAGAAACCCCATCCCAGACTTTGCTGTTCCCGTGGAAACGATCCGGATCCGCGGCGCACGACAACACAACCTGAGGAACATCGATGTCGATATCCCCAAGGGCAAACTCGTAGTCATCACCGGCCCCAGCGGATCAGGCAAATCCTCGCTCGCCTTCCACACGCTCTACGCGGAAGGACAGCGTCGTTATGTGGAGTCGCTCTCGGCCTACGCACGCCAGTTTCTTGATCAGTTGGAAAAACCCGATGTCGATTCGATCGAAGGTCTCAGCCCCTCGATCGCGATCGAACAACGCGGTGGCGGACTCAACCCGCGCTCGACCCTCGCCACCACCACCGAGATCCACGATTACCTCCGCATCCTCTGGGCCGCCGCCGGCATCCCGCATGACCCGACCACCGGCATCACCCTCCAACGCATGGGCCCCGCCGACATCGTGCAAGCACTCACCGCACTCCCGCAAGGCAGCAAGGTCACGCTGCTTTCCCCGGTGCCAAAAGAAGAACTCGCCGACCCAGAGCGTTTGCTCGCCGACCTCCAACGCCAGGGGTACATCCGCGTGCGTATCGATGGCGAAATGTTCGAAATCGAAAATGCAAAGTGGCCGCAAGGACCCTTCACATTGGAAATTGTCGTCGACCGCTTTGTGATCCGACCCGACTCGGAATCACGCATTGCCGACTCAGTCGAAACCGCACTCCGGCTCTGCGGTGCGGAAACGATCGCCTCGTATCAAACACCCAATGCCGAAACATGGCGCGACCTCTCGTTCCAAACATCCTACCGCAACCCGCACACCGGCGAACTGATCGGCGAAATCACGCCGAAACATTTTTCATTCAACTCCCACCTCGGCGCATGCACCACCTGCGAAGGCCTCGGCACCGAACGCTACTGCGATCCGCAATTGCTCATTCACGATCCAAACTTGCCGATCCTCAAAGGCGGCATCCGCGGTTGGTGGAAGGAAAAATCATCCCGCGAAAGCCAATTCCAACGCGAAACAAAAATCATCCTGCGCGGATGCTCGCTGCCCGACGATGCGAGCTTTTCCCAACTCAATGATCCCGCAAAACGCCTGCTGTTTGACGGCGGCAACATCGACACCGGATGGACAGTCGGGCCCGATAAAAAACCGCAAAAAATCGACGCCGAGGGCCTCGCCAACGAGGCGATGCGCCGCCTCAACGAAGCGAAATCCGAGATCACCCGTCGCAGCCTCTCACGCCTCATCACTCACCGACCCTGCAGCGCTTGCCAAGGCCGCCGACTACAAGCGCAATGGCTCGCGGTAAAAGTCTGCGGCACGAATCAACAATGGCTCGGCATCACGGATTTCTGCGAACTTACCGTGACCGAAGCGATCCGCTGGCTCGATGGCTTTAGCACCGATCCCGCCAAGGCCGCTGTTTGCCAACGCCTCGTCGCCGATGTCCCAAAGCGCCTCCACTTCCTCGACGAAGTCGGCCTCGGCTACCTCACGCTCGATCGCGCCAGCGGCTCGCTCTCCGGCGGTGAAGCTCAACGCATCCGCCTCGCTACCCAACTCGGCGCCGGACTCTCCGGCGTACTCTATGTGCTCGACGAACCAAGCATCGGCCTCCACGCCAGCGACACCCGTCGGCTCATCACCGCCCTCCAGCACCTGCGCGATTCGGGAAATACGGTGGTCATCGTAGAACACGACGAGGAAATCATCCGCGCAGCCGATCACCTCATCGACATGGGCCCCGGCGCAGGATCCGCTGGCGGCTTGATCCTTGCGGCAGGAAATCCGCTTGAAATCTCATCCGCCACCGGCGAATGGCTGCGCTCGAAAGGGAAAACACAATCCGCCAAATCACACAAAAAATCCGCAATTTCAACTACGGCGAACATCGTAGAATTGAAAATTCGAAACGCCCGCGAGCACAACCTCCAAAACCTCGATGTCAGCATCCCACTCGGCAAGCTGGTTTGCCTCTGCGGCCCTAGCGGCAGCGGCAAGTCCACCCTCGCAGATGACATCCTGCGCCGCGCAATGGCTCGCCATTTCCACCATGCTGGCGAAACACCCGGCGCCCACGATGGCATCGACGGACTCGACCACCTCGGCAAATTTATCGTCGCCGACCAATCACCGATCGGCCGCAGCCCACGCTCGAACCCCGCGACCTTCACCGGCGCGTTCGACCTGATCCGCGAGCTCTTCGCCAAACTCCCGCAGGCCCGCCAACACGGGTTCACAGCCTCACGCTTCAGCTTCAACGCCGCGGGCGGACGCTGTGAACGCTGCCAAGGCAACGGCCGACTCAAAATCGAAATGCATTTCCTGCCCGATGCATGGGTC
>JBEINR010000171.1:0-2244 GCA_040377995.1 Akkermansiaceae bacterium
GAACCGGGGCCGAGGTAGGCGACATCGACGCCGATCTTCTTGAGGATTGTGCTCGTCGATCGCGCGACCCGCGAGTGCAGGATGTCGCCGATGATGAGAACTTTTTTGCCGATCGGATCAGGGAATTTTTCTTTAATGGTGAAGGCGTCGAGCAAAGCTTGCGTCGGATGAGCATGAGCACCGTCGCCGGCATTGATCACCGAGGCGCGAGTCTGTTTCGCGATCATACCCGGCAGGCCGGAGCGCGCGTGGCGCACGATGATGAAGTCTGTGCGCATCGCTTGCAGCGTTTCCACCGTTTCGCGCACCGACTCTCCTTTGGTGATCGACGAGTGCCCGACATCGAAGTTGGTGACATCGGCCGAGAGGCGTTTGGCTGCGACTTCGAAGGAAGAATGAGTGCGCGTGCTGGGCTCGTAGAAGAGCATCAGGACTGACTTGCCTTTGAGCGCGGGGACTTTTTTGACCGACCGGGTGAAGAGCTCCTTGAACGGAACGGACTGGTCAAGAAGATGGTCGATCTCTTCGCGACTGAGTGATGATATATCGAGCAGGTCCTTACGCGGCATGCTGGAGCTGGGGTAAGAAGTGGAGGATTCCAAAGGCGATTGCGAGAAAACAAATCGCAAAAATGAATCCCGCATGGTGGCGCGAAATCGGCTTGCGAAGAAGCAAATACAGCGCAACGAGCATCGAGATGGCTACAAATGGCGCGGTCACGATGATCGGCGGATTGTAAAACCAGGCGGTCGAGGCACCGATCAACACCGGAATGTATCCAAGCGCCACGAGAAATGGATGGGCTTTTTGCAGGCGCGGATCGTAGACCTGCTCGACCTGCGTAAAGGCGATCTGACGGCGCAGGTGGTCGATTTCACTAGGGCTGCGCTTGCGGGTGGGGATTTTTCCATCCGACTCAACGTTTTCCGGCGCGGGCTCTGCTTCGAGAGCGGGCTCATTGTGGATCGATGGATCGATCGCAAGGTTCGGCACGAATGAGAAATCCTCGACGGGCGATTTGACCTCTTTCAAATCGAAGGCATCGGCATCGATCTTTGGCAGAGGCGCAGCATCGGCGAAGGCCGCAGTATCATCGGCGCGGCTTTGAGTTGGAACGCCGAGATTGCCGCGGAGCTCTGCAATCTCCTCGGCGGACTTTTTGCGCTGTGGCAAGAGGCTCATGGCGAATCCTTTTGAATGACCCGGACCTGATCGAGGCCATCGATTTCTTCGAGCGACACCTTTACATGGTCGAGGCGGCGTGTGTCGAGGGCGATGCCAACATAATCGGCGGAAATCGGCATTTCGCGGTGTCCGCGATCGACCAGCACGGCCAATTCGATGCGCGCGGGTCGACCGTAATCCGACAGAGCATCGAGCGCGGCGCGGATCGTGCGCCCGGTGAAAAGGACATCATCGACAAGAATGATGTGCGCGTCCTCGACGGAAAACGGAATGTCGCTTTCCTGCAGCGCGGGGTTTTCGCGCAGATGCTCGAAGTCATCGCGGTAGAGGGAAATGTCGAGCACGCCGAAGGCAATCTCGCGATCATCCTCGGCCAGCAGATCGATCAGGCGTTTCGCCACTTCGTCGCCACGGCTGCGGATCCCGACCAAGGCGATCGGCTGACCCACGGTCTTGTCGCGGATCGCCGCTGCGAGGCGACCGATGGCGGACTCGATTTCGTTGGCGCTGAGGATTTGCTCGCTCATGGAATTTCGCTCCCGAAGTGGAGAATGCCGATATCTCGGCGGCGTTGCAAGCCATCGAATCGGATTCCGTCGGCGGCCAGATGCGCGGCATTTACCGCTTTTTCACGATTTTCGGCCCCGCAGACCACAGCCAGCACGCGTCCACCGGCCGTTTCCCACTGGCCATCGACATTGAGGCGTGTGCCGGCGTGATACACCCGGCATCCGTCGGCAACATCGAGCCCGTCGATGCGATCGCCCGAACGCGAAGTTTCGGGATAGCCCGCCGAGGCCAGCACGACGCAAACACTCCAGCCTTCGTCGAAGGACAAAAGATCGCCGCGCAGTTCGCCCTTGGCGCCGGCGTGACAGAAGGCGGCCAAATCCCCTTTCACCAGCGGCATCACCGCTTGGCATTCGGGGTCGCCAAAGCGGCAGTTGTACTCGATCACCTGCGGGCCACTTGGCGTGAGCATGAGGCCAAAGTAGAGAAATCCGCGATACGGCAAGCCCTCGCTGCGCAGACCCTCAACCGTTGGGCGCACGATCTCGC
>JBEINR010000230.1:0-1502 GCA_040377995.1 Akkermansiaceae bacterium
AGCAAGGAAGTTTCCATTTCGCGAAAGCCTACTTCGCCCGACTCCTCGAAGATCGCGGGGATCGACTTGCCGGCGCGTTCCTCGATCACTTGATCCATGTCGATAAGCGGGTAGCCGAGGCGTTGATGGAGTTCACGGCCGACGGTTGTTTTGCCGCTGCCCATGAAGCCGACCAGCACGATGTTTTTCGGCGTCGGTTTTGTTTCGTTCATGGATCAAAACTAGCGATGAACGATCGCGAGGGAAACCCAAAATAGGTGTTCGCAATCCGCCGGGGTCTGTGGCATGACCTCGCCATGTCCGAAACGCGCATCATCCAGGCCACCGACGATGACATGAAGGAGGCCGTCCGCGAGGCGTCTTCGCTGTTGCGTGCGGGTGAGATCGTCGCTTTGCCGACCGAGACCGTGTATGGCTTGGCGGCGGATGCCTTCAACGCCGATGCGGTGGCGAAGGTGTTTGCGGCGAAAGAGCGGCCTTCATTTGATCCGCTGATCGTGCACATTGCTTCGCGAGGTGATTTGAAGCGCGTAGCCTTGGTGCCGGATGAAATTGCCGAAGATGTCAATCGGCTCACCGAAGCTTTTTGGCCGGGCCCGCTGACCTTGATTTTGCCCAAGCACCCTGATGTGCCGGATCTCGTGACAAGCGGACTGCCGACTGTGGCGGTGCGGCAGAGCGCGCATCCGGTTTTTCGTGCGATCAACAAAGAGTTGGGTCAGCCGATCGCCGCGCCTAGTGCGAATCGCTTTGGTAGGATTTCGCCGACCTCCGCATCGGCGGTGGTGAAAGAGTTGGAGGGAAGGATTTCTTTGATCGTCGATGGCGGTGCATGCACCGAAGGTCTTGAGAGCACGATCATTTCCATTGAACCGCGCGAAGGTAAAAAGCCGGTGTTGAGATTGCATCGCGCGGGTCCTGTGACCAAGGAGCAGTTGCAGACTTTCGGTAAGGTCGAGAGGCTCAAGGAGAAACCCGGTGATGCGCCGCATGCGCCGGGCCAGTTGCCGAGCCACTATGCGCCGCACACGCCATTGATTTTGCTTTCCGATCCGAGTGATTTTCATCCGGAGCCTGGCAAGCGATATGGGCTGATGAGTTATCGTGGTGAGGATGATGGTCGCTATGTGACCATGCATCCATGGGAGTGTGTCGAGGCCTTGAGCCCAGGCAGTGGGAAGCTCGCTGAGGCGGCGATCCGATTGTTTTATGTCATGCGCAGTCTCGATGAGGCCGGGCTCGATGCGATTGTCGCCGAGCCGGTGAGCGAGACCGGGCTTGGTGTGGCGATCATGGATCGCATGCGCCGGGCGTCGGTGCGGTGAGGAATTCAATTTGCAAGTCAATCCAAGTCAATCTCTACAATTTCCCAGACAAATTGTAGAGATTCCCCTTGCGATCTGGGCTGGCTGTGGTTATTGGTGGGGCATGAGCAGCAAACGATGGTTGGCGCCGTGGAAGGATTCGGTGGAAAAGCCGGCGATGTACCATTGCATCAGCCG
>JBEINR010000024.1:0-7842 GCA_040377995.1 Akkermansiaceae bacterium
AACTCCTCATCCCCGAGCACATGCTTCACAAAATCCACCTCATCCGCCGCGGCCTCTCCGGCCACCGCCCGGTCGAGGCAATGGAACGCCTGCTCTTCTTCCTCAAGAAGTTCCCCAACAACCCGCAAATGCTGCTCGAAATCAAAGGCTGATGCATCAAAACCCTGCAAAATGCCGTGTTTTTAGCGGCCCGGCTCGGATTCCGGCTTGACCGCTCTCAGCGAAAAGTTGAGCTTGGCACGCTTCACACACAGCCTCCACCACCCGCCCAATTTTCAGCCCTCACCCCTCGGGCGTCCCACCCCCCTTTTCATCCGACATCCATGTTCAAAAAACTTTTTTCCGGTCTGTTCTCCAGTGACATCGGCATCGACCTCGGCACCGCCAACACGCTGATCAATGTGAAGGACCACGGCATCGTCCTGCGCGAACCTTCGGTCGTCGCCGTGAAAGCCGGCACCAATGAGGTCCTCGCCGTCGGCGACGATGCCAAACGCATGCTTGGCCGCACGCCCGGCAACATCGTCGCGATTCGTCCACTCAAGGATGGCGTCATCGCCGACTTCGAAGTCACCGAAGCGATGCTCCGCCACTTCATCCGCAAGGTGAACAAAGGCCGCCGCTCAAACCCGCGCGTGCTCATCGCCATCCCCTCCGGCATCACCGAAGTCGAACGCCGCGCCGTGCGCGAATCCGCCGAACACGCCGGCGCCCGCGAAGTCTACCTCATCGAAGAACCAATGGCCGCCGCGATCGGGGTCGGACTCCCCGTCCAAGAAGCCTCCGGCAACATGATCGTCGACATCGGCGGCGGCACGACCGAAGTCGCACTCATTTCACTCTCCGGCATCGTCTACGCCCGCAGTGTCCGCACCGCCGGCGATGAACTCGACGAAGCGATCATCCAATACATGAAGCGCGCCTATAACCTGATGATCGGCGAGCGCACCTCCGAAGAAATCAAAATCCGTCTCGGATCTGCTGCACCGCTTCCCAAAGAACTCACCATGGATGTGAAAGGCCGCGACCTCGTCGCCGGTCTGCCCAAAACCATCACCATCACCTCACAAGAAATCCGCGAAGCCATGGCCGATCCGCTCAGCGCCATCGTCGATGCGGTCCGCACCACTCTCGAACGCTGCCCGCCGGAACTCGCCGCCGACCTCGTCGATCGCGGCATCGTGCTCGCCGGCGGCGGTGCCCTGCTCAAGGGGCTCGACCGACTCCTGCGCGAGGAAACAGGCCTCCCCGTCCACATCGCCGAGGACCCCCTCAGCGCAGTGGCCGAGGGCACCGGCAAAGCCCTTCAGGAACTCGCCCTCCTCAAGAGGGTCACCAACGCCGAGCGCTGAGCGGCACCTCGGATCCCACCCGGCCATGAAGCCGCTCAACCTCATCGCATTGCTGCTCTTCCTCGGCGGCGCCCTCTGGGCGCTGACCCGCAACGATCGCGTGGTCCGCGGCATCCAGACTTCCTACTACTCGGCCATCTCGCCCTTCCTGCGCACCGGCTCGTCACTCGAAACTCACGCCCGCAAATTTCTCAGCGATACAAAAAGCGCAAAAACCCTAGAGCTGGAACTCAGCCAAGCCCGCAGCGAACTCAATCGACTCGCGCTCATCGAATCCCGCTTCCAATCCCTCGAAGCGGAAAACAACGAACTGCGCCGCGCACTCGGTTTCAAACAATCCGCCGGCTTCCATGTCATCGCCGCCCATGTCACCCGCCGCAATCCCACCACCTGGTGGCAAACGGTCGAGATCGATGCCGGCACCAACGAAGGCGTGCGCGACCACATGATGGTCCTCTCCAAGGACGGACTCGTCGGCATCATCGATCGCACGAACCCCTGCGGCGAACTTTCCTCCGTTCTCCTCCTCACCGACGAGAAATGCCAAGTCGCCTCACGCGTCGACGGCTCTCCCGAAGTCGGCATCCTCTGCGGCCATCGCGGCACCCCCGACGGCGAGGCCTTGCTTCGCCTCCGTTTCCTCTCACCCAACGCCGCCGTCCAACAAGGACAACGCGTTTTCACATCCGGCCGCGGAGGAGTCTTCCGCGCCGACATCCTTCTTGGAACCATCGACTCCGTCGAAAAAGGCGCGCTGGATTCCGAAGCTCTCGTCCGACCCTCGGTGAACTTCGCGGATCTTGGCGCGGTATTTGTAGTACTGCCCGCCGACTCCTGAATCGTGATCCGTTTTTCTTTCGCCACCATCCTGCTTCTGCTCGCGGCATTCGCCGCACAGCAGTTCTTGCCGGCATTCACGGGCCTCCACCACTCGCGCCTCCTGCTCGTGCAGCTCGCCTTCCTCTGCTGCGCGGTCGCATCCGGCCAACCGCTCATGCTCCTGCTCGCCTTCATTGGCGGCTTCCTCTGGGACGCACAATGCACCCTCGCCCCACACCCGGGCGACGCCACCATTTACACGCAACCCACGGAATCCCTCCGCTTCGGTTACTCGATCCTGCTCTTCGCCGCCGCCGGCTATCTGATGCAAGTGATCCAACCGCTCTTCCGCCAAGGCAAATGGCTGCTCACCACCGCGCTGATCGGCCTCACCCTCATGCTCTACCTCACGCTCGAATGCGGGCTCATCAGCTTCATCCGCGGCGAACTTCAAATCGATCGACCCACCTTTCTCCAAATCCTCTTCACCTCACTCTTCACCACCCCGCTCGCCCCGCTGCTGCTCGCGCCACTCTGGCTGATCGCCCGCGCCTGCGACTACCCTGGCGACCAAGAGCCCCTGCGCAAACAGCACCGCTGACCCAGCATCGATGGAAACCATTTCCAAATTCCGAATCTACCTGCTCACCGCACTCGTGCTGGGCGGCTTCGGCGTGCTCGTCAACCGGCTCCACGAATTTCAAATCGAACGCCGCTACGAATTCCTCAACCGCGTCCCCGGCAACCAAAGCGTCACCGTCCGCGAACCCGGCATCCGCGGCATCATCACCGACCGCAGCGGCGTACCGCTCGCACGCAACCGCCGCCAATACGAAGTCTCATTCAACCTCGCCGAAATCCAACAGGCCTACCTCGCCGAACAACGCGCGCAAAAAAAATCCACCGCCGGAAAATCCGCCACCAAGGAAAAGGAAAAAGACATCGTCGCAATAGTCAACGAAACCACCATCGCCCAACTCCGCAAACTCGACCTCGCACGCAACTACAACGCCTCGGCACTCCGCACGCATTTTCTCACCCACGGCGGCCTCGTCCCGTTCCGCTACCGCACCGACCTCAGCTTCGAAGAGTTCTCCAAACTCGCCGAACACAACATCGAGCTTCCCGGCGTCTACCTCGCACTCCGCCCCCAACGCGAATACCCGCTCGGCACCCTCGCCAGCCATGCACTCGGCTACCTCAAGCAGTGGGAAAAAGGCGACATCGAGAAAAACGACGAACGCAGGTTCACCCACTACATCGGCAGCGAAAAAGGCATCGCCGGCGTCGAAGCCACCATGGACGACCTGCTCCGCGGGCCCGAAGGGATCAAGACCATCGTACGCAACGAAAAAGGCCGCACCATCCGCATGTCGGACTACACCAAGCCCGGCACCGGCGCGACCGTCCGCCTCACCATCGACGCACGCAAACAACTGCTGCTCGAAAACGCCCTGCGCCACGCCGGCCGCGCCGCCGGCGTGATCATGGATCCCAACACCGGCGAGATCCTCGCCATGGCATCGGTGCCGGACTACGACCCCAACGCGTTCATCCCGAGCATCTCGCAGGACCGCTGGAAAAGTTACAACAGCAACCGGCTGCTCTCGCCACTCACCAACCGCGCGATCTCGGAATACGCGCCGGGCTCGACCATGAAGCTCGCCACCGCCATCGCCGGCGCACTCCAAGGCCAAGCCGAACGCTCATTCTCCTGCGACGGCTATGTCGCCTACGGCAAACACCAGATCGGATGCTGGATCTGGAACCAAAGCAAAGGCAGCCACGGATCGATCGGCCTGCCAACCGCCATCCAAAAATCCTGCAACCCCTACTTCAACAAACTCGCCAACTCGATCGGCTGGCGCGACATGGTGCAAGGCTGCGGCAAGGTCGGCCTCGGCAAACCCACCGGCGTCGAGCTCCCCGGCGAAAAACCCGGCATCCTCCCCGGCAGCGACGCCTGGCTCAACTCCCACCCCGGCACCACCATGAGCGCAGCCCTCACCGCGATGCTCTCCATCGGCCAAGGCGACTCAATGGCCACCCCGCTCCAGATCGCCGCCATGACCGCCAGCATCGCCAACCGCGGCACCTACCTCCAACCGCGCATCGTCAAATCCGCGGTCTCCGAAGAAGGCAAAACCCTGATCGCCGACAAACCAAAAGCCATCCGCAAC
Source organism: Akkermansiaceae bacterium (assembly GCA_040377995.1). Classification (GTDB taxonomy): domain Bacteria; phylum Verrucomicrobiota; class Verrucomicrobiia; order Verrucomicrobiales; family Akkermansiaceae; genus Luteolibacter. The sequence continues at coordinate 4,352 of JBEINR010000024.1, forward strand.
CTCATCCAAGACGGCATCAAACCCGCCGACCTCCAACTGATCCGCAAAGGCATGTGGCTCGCCGTCAACTCCGGCGGCACCGCCGGCAAAGTCCGCATCAGCGAAGCCGAAGTCGCCGCCAAAACCGGCACCGCACAAACGGTCGAAAACGGCAAAAAATCCAACAACTCCTGGGTCACCAGCTTCGCACCCTTCGAGGAACCCCGCTATGTGGTATGCGTGCTCGCCCAAAACGCCGGATCCGGCGGCGGCGTCTGCGGCCCGCTCGTCAACCTCATTTACAAAGGCCTCTTCGGCGACGAAAAAGACCAGCGCCTCCCACTCCGCGCCCAAACGGAATTTGCCGGCGACACCGACCGCATCGAACACATCGACCTCCCCAAAAACGCTCTCGCAGAAATCCGCAAACCCGCCAACGGCGACGAACCCGACCTCGACGAATACGAAACCGGCGACGAAGCAGGCATCCCATCCAACACCTCACCCAACATCACCATCCCACCCACACCCACTCTCACACCGGAAGTCGACCCCGAGGGAACTGTTATCCCAAGGGCACTTCCGGTGACCGAACCCTGATCCGCAACCCGCGGCAAACATTCAACATCCAACCATCATCAATATGATCCAACACATCAAAAGACTACTCGGCATCGGCAAGCCCGACCCCATGCGCGGCAACAGCCTCATCATCAATGTGGAAAAACTCGAACGCCGCGTCGCACTCCTCGAAGACGGCATCCTCGAGGAATACTCGGTCGAACGCGAAGGCGATCAAAACATCGTCGGCGGCATCTTCAAAGGACGCGTCAAAAACATCGAGCCCGGCCTCAAGGCGATGTTCGTCGATATCGGCCTCGACAAAAACGCCTTCCTCCATTTCTGGGATGCCATTCCCGCCGCACTCGATGCCGGCCTCGAAGAAATCCAACGCGAAGGCAAAAAGAAAACCGCCAAAAAAATCACCTCCAAGGACATTCCCGACATCTACCCGGTCGGCTCGGAAATCGTCATCCAGGTTTCCAAAGGACCCATCGGCACGAAAGGCCCGCGCGTCACCACCAACATCTCGCTCGCCGGCCGCTACCTCGTCCTCATGCCCTACACGGAGCAATTCGGCATCTCGCGCAAAATCGAAGACCCGAAGGAACGCACGCGCCTTCGCAAGATCGTCCAAAAACTCTCGGTCCCCGAAGGCATGGGCATCATCATGCGCACCGTCGCCCAAGGCACCCGCGCCCGCCACTTCGTGCGCGACCTCGCCATGCTCCTCGAACAATGGGATGAGATCGAAGCCCGCCGCGAAGCAAACCCCGCACCCGCATGCATCTTCCAGGAACCCGGCCTCATCGAACGCGCCGCACGCGACTTCCTCACCGATGAAGTCAACCAAGTGATCTGCGACGACGCCCACACAACCGAAGCGATCCGCGAAATTGCCGGCAAAATTTCCCGCCGCGCGAAACGCCGCATCCACCACCTGCCCACCTCAACGCAGCCGATCTTCGAACGCATCAACATCCAAAAACAAATCGACGAGGCATTCTCACGCCAAGTCTGGCTGCCCTGCGGCGGCTATGTGGTGATCGATGAAACCGAAGCACTCATCTCCGTCGATGTGAACACCGGCCGCAATCGCGGTGCCAAGGATGTCGACAAGATGATCCTAGAAACCAACATCGAGGCCGCACGCGAGGTCGCACGCCAACTCCGCCTCCGCAACATTGGCGGACTCGTCGTGATCGACTTCATCGACATGCGCCACCGCAAGGATCAGCAAGCGGTCTACAAAGCAATGAAGGACCGCCTCAAGAAGGACAAGGCCAAGACCCAAGTCCTCCAGATCTCACCCATCGGCCTCATGGAAATGACGCGCCAGCGTCTCAACGAATCCCTCCGCGATTCGATGTACGAACCTTGCCCCTACTGCCAGGGCCGCGCCCGCGTGAAAACACCCATGACGATGTCGGTGGAAATCCAACGCCGCCTCAACACGGTCATCCAAAAACACCGCGACACGGTCGGCGACATCATCATCGTCGTGAACTCGGATGTTCTCAACCGCTTCAAGAGCGAAGACTCAAAGCTACTCATGGAACTCGAACGCTCGCACTCGGGCCGCCTGATCTTCCGTTCGGACCCAAGCCTCAACCGCGAACGCTTCGCGATCATCGATGCCAAAACCGAAAAATCTCTCGACCAGGGATAATTCGCCACCGATTTCGGTTTCCTGACATTAATGCACTGAACTCCCCATTCAATGTACCGCAAAACCAAACTCATCTGCACCCTCGGACCCGCCACGGAATCGGAAGACATGATCGGCAGCCTTATCGATGCAGGCTGCAATGTCTTCCGTCTCAACATGAGCCATGCGAAGCACGAGTGGGCAGCGGAAATGGTGAAGCGTGTACGACGGCAGTCGCAACAGCGCAACGCCAACATCGCCGTGCTCTTCGACCTCACCGGTCCGTCGATCCGCACTGGCGACCTGCCCCAACCGATCGATCTCGCCGAAGGTGATGTGGTGGAGTTTCGCAAGGAAAACACCACAGCCACGGCGGAGAAATCCACCACGGTGAATTACGAAGGGCTGATGAATGATGTCTCGGTCGGCAACACGCTTGTGGTCGACAACGGCGCTCTGCTCATGCGCATCGATGAGGTGCAGGGCGATCGCATCCTTTGCAGCGTCAAGACCCCCGGCACGATGGGCTCGCGCCGCCACATCAACCTCCCTGGCGTGCGGCTCAACCTTCCAGCCCTCACCGAAAAAGACCACCGCGACCTCGCGCTCGCCGTGGAATGCGAGGCGGATTACATCGCCGGCTCATTCGTCCGCGACGCAGCCCATGTCCGCGAACTTCGCGAAACGATGAAGTCGCTCGAGGGCGACGCGCAAATCATCGCCAAAGTCGAGGACCAGGAAGCCGTGCGTAACATCGATGCGATCATTCGCGAAGCGGATGTGATCATGATCGCCCGCGGCGACCTCGGCACCGAAGTGGAATTCGAAGAACTCCCGATCCTCCAACGCCGCATCATCAAGCGCTGCCACGACCTCGGAACCCGCGTGATCGTCGCCACCCACTTGCTGGAATCGATGATCCAGCAACCCACTCCCACGCGCGCCGAAGTCACCGATGTGATGAACGCCGCCTACGAGGAAGCCGATGCACTCATGCTCTCCGGCGAAACTTCCGTCGGCCGCTACCCGCTGCGCTGCGTCGAGGCGCTCGTGCGCATTTCCACCCGCATCGAACGCTCCGGCGGTCACGGTTTCGGCCAAGGCGTGCTGCTGCGCGACGAACGCCAAAAAACCGCCCGCGCCGCCGTCACGCTCGCCGACTCATTGCCCGATGCCCGCCTCGTGGTACTCACCCGCCGCGGCGTGCTCGCCAACCAAGTCGCAATGATCCGCCCGCGCACCGCCGGCTTCTACGCCGTCACCCCTAAGGAATCCGTCTGCCGCAAAATGGCCCTCACCCGCG
>JBEINR010000156.1:0-2384 GCA_040377995.1 Akkermansiaceae bacterium
GGTGGGGCGCAAGCGGGCAACGCATTTGACTTTGCTGGCGGAGAACAACGAGGGATGGGAAAATTTGTCGAAGCTGGTTTCGATAGGGCATCTTGAGGGTCTTTATCATGGCAAGCCGCGGGTCGATCGCGCTGCGTTGCGTGAATTTTCCAAGGGGGTGATCTGCCTCACGGGCTGTATATCGGGTCCGGTGAATGAGTGGCTGCATGCGGGTGACGAGACCAAGGCGCGCGAGACGCTGAGCGAATTGGTGGAAATTTTTGGCGCGGCTAACACCTATGTGGAGATTCACGACCACGGGATGGAAGCGCAGCGGCGGGTGAATCCGATTTTGCTCAAGCTTGCCAAGGAATTCGGTCTCAAGCCGGTGGCGGCCAATGATGTGCACTTCCTCGATCGCAAGGATCATGACGCGCACGATGTGATGATCTGCATCGGTACCGGGCATCAGCTGATCGATGAGAGCCGCATGCGTTATTCGCCGGAGGTTTATTTCAAGACGGCGGAGGAAATGCGCGCGATTTTTGCCGAGTTGCCCGAGGCGTGCGATGCGACGCTGGAAATTGCTGAGCGATGCAATGTCGAGATGAAGCTCGACTCAACTTCATCGGAAAAGTACCCGCAGTTCGGCACGCCGGATGGCAGCCCGCGCGAGGAATATCTGATGCGGCTTTGCACCGAGGGATTGGTCTCGCGTTACGGTGCTGAAAAGGCGGCCGACCCGGAGATTTTCGGGCGACTCAAGTACGAGGCGGGGGTGATCAATCAACTTGGTTTCGCATCGTACTTCCTGATCACGGCGGACTTCATCCGCTGGGCGCGGGAGCAAAACATTCCGGTGGGTCCGGGGCGTGGGTCGGCGGCGGGATCGCTGGTGGCTTATGCCTTGGGGATCACCGACATTTGCCCGCTCAAGTTTGGATTGTTGTTCGAGCGCTTCCTCAACCCCGAGCGTGTGAGCCCGCCGGATGTTGATATCGATTTCTGCCAATCGCGCAGGCCTGAGGTGATTGATTATGTGCGCAAAAAGTACGGAGAGCGCTGTGTTTCGCACATCATCACCTACGGCACGATGGGCGCTAAGAGCGTGATTCGTGATGTCGCGCGGGTGATGGGTTTGGCGTATTCCGAGGGTGATCGTTTGTCGAAAATGATCGACGCCAAACCGCTCAATGCGGAGGAGAAGAAAAAGTTTGGCGATTCGATTTTGTCGCGCGAGTGGGAGCGAAATACCGAGTTGCGTGAGACGATCGAGGCGTCTTCGACATACCAGGATGCGTGGACCTACGCGTTGGCGCTCGAGGGTCTCAACCGGAATGTCGGCATTCACGCGGCGGGCATCGTGATCGGCGACCGTTCGCTCGACGACCATGTGCCGCTCACGCGCGGCAACGAGGGTGAGGTGGTGACTCAATACGACATGGGTGCGATCACCGAAGTGGGTCTGCTTAAAATGGATTTCCTCGGTCTGCGCAACCTCACGGTCATCCAGGAAGCGGTCGAGCACATCCGTAAGGTGAAGCCGAATTTCCGCATCGAAGATGTGCCGCTGGATGATCAGCCGACATTCGACCTGCTGAACCGCGGCGAGACGATGGGTGTGTTCCAGCTTGAGTCGGGCGGCATGGTCGAGACCTGCCGCAAGTATCAGATCGAGAAGATCGACGACCTCATCGCCCGGCTCGACCAGCACACGCGGTTGAAGCTGGCCGCGACGATCGACTTGAGCGACGACGCCCGCGTGGCCAACGCGCTCGATCATCTCCACAACGCCGACGTCACTCTGGCGAGCTTCTCCGAACAGCTCGATTCGCGCCACGCCGGCAAGACCATCGACCCGGAATGGCTCCGCTGGGTGTCGCAGCTGATCGCCAAGTTGAAGCACCTGCGCTGGCAGTACACCGATGGCGCCGGCCGCCGCGGCCGCTCCAGCATGGGCATCGTCAACTCCACCGGTTGCACCTCCGTCTGGGCGTCCACTTACCCCTTCAACCCCTACCCGTTCCCGTGGACGAACCACCTGTTCCAGGATTCGCCGTCCATGGCCATGGGTATCTTCGAAGGCCACATGGCGCGCATGGCCGAAGGCTTTGCGGCCGTCCGCATGGCCGAGATCGAACTCGACGGCGGCTACCGCAAGGAGAAGCAGGGCGAGTTCTTCACCTACTTCAACTGGAAGCAGTTCACGGATGAAGAGTTCCACCTCTGCCCGCCTGTGGTCTCCATCGGTGGCGACGGCGCCATGTACGATATCGGCTTCCAGAACCTGTCGCGCATGATGATGTCCGGCAAGCCCATCAAGGTGCTGGTCCTCGACACGCAGGTCTATTCGAACACCGGCGGCCAGGCGTGCACGTCCGGCTTCACCGGCCAGGTCTCCGACA
>JBEINR010000092.1:0-3760 GCA_040377995.1 Akkermansiaceae bacterium
CTCGGGGTTGGTCACGAAGTAAGGGCTGAGGTAGCCTTTGTCGAACTGCATGCCTTCCACCACATCGAGGGTGGTTTCGATGCCTTTCGCTTCCTCGACAGTGATCGTGCCATCCTTGCCAACCTTGTCCATCGCCTCGGCGATGATGCTGCCGATTTCCTTATCGGAGTTTGCCGAGATCGAGGCGACCTGGGCGATTTCCTTCGCGTCGGAAACCTTCTTCGAGAGCTTCTTGAGCTCGGCGACGATGGCCTCGGTGGCCTTCATGATGCCGCGCTGAAGCGAGATCGGGTTGGCGCCGGCGGTGACATTGCGGAGGCCTTCCTTGTAGATTGCCTCGGCAAGTACGGTAGCCGTAGTAGTTCCATCGCCCGCGATATCGGAGGTCTTGCTGGAAACCTCGCGGATGAGTTGCGCGCCCATGTTTTCATAGGGGCACTCGAGCTCGATTTCCTTGGCAACGGAGACACCGTCCTTGGTGATGGTCGGCGATCCGAACTTCTTGTCGAGGATCACGTTGCGACCGGCAGGTCCGAGTGTCGCCTTGACGGCGCGGGCGAGTTTTTCCACACCGCGGAGCAAAGCCTGGCGGGCGGTTTCGTCGAATTGCAGTTGTTTGGCCATGATTGTGTAATGGTTAAAAGTTAGTGGTTACTAGTTATTGGTTGCAGATGCGGTCTTTCGCAAAGGCCGGAGTCAGAGGGAGATGCCCTTTAACTTTCAACCTCTAACGAATAACCGTGGCCTTTAGGCCACAATTCCGAGGATGTCGGATTCGTTGATGATGAGGACTTCCTGTCCGTCGACTTTCACTTCGGTGCCGCCGTATTTCGAGATGAGCACCTTGTCGCCGACCTTGACGGTGAATTCGATGGTCTTGCCATCTTCATCCTTGCCGCCCGTGCCGAGACTGAGCACTTCAGCTTCCTGGGGTTTTTCCTTTGCGGTGTCGGGAAGAACGATGCCGCCGGCGCTCACGGCGTCGGCTTCGATACGCTTCACGAGTACGCGTTGTCCGAGTGGTTTGATGTTTGCCATATGTTGTTGTTTGTTTGTTGTTGTTTTGGTGAGAGAGACGCGAAGCGAAAAAGGGTGAGCCCTTATTCAAGAGCCTTGCTTATCCGGTTTCGCGTCTTCGAGAGTGTTGAGCCAGCGATCGAGTTCCTCCTCGACCAAGCGGTTGATGAAATCGAGCCAAGTTTCGAAATGGCCGGAATCTGCAGCTTCGAGCGCCTTGTAATAATCCGCGCGGCGGTCGGTGGAAATCGAAACCGGCGGGTAGCCTTCAGCGATCAGCACGAAATTCATCGCAAGTCTCGCAGCGCGGCCATTGCCATCGGCGAAGGGGTGGATGCTTGCGATGCCGTGATGTATTTTTGCCGCCTTTTCGATCGCGTCGGGCATCGCCTTCAATTCATTGAAGAGCGCCTCCATCAGGGCGGAAACCTTGATCGGATTCGGTGGCAGGTGATTCGATCCGCTGATGCGTACCGCACCGCTGCGATAATGGCCCGCGTGGGTGTCCTCAACGCGCGTGAGAATGATACGATGAAGTTCGAGCAGATCCGATTCGCTGAGCTTGTTGCCCGTGGAGGCGAGTTGCTTCACGCGTTCCCATGCGACCGCGAGGTTCAGGGTCTCGACATGATCCTTGAGCGGCTTGCCGGAAATGGTGACTCCTTTCGAGAGCACCATTTCCGTTTCGCGCAGCGTGAGGCTGTTGCCTTCGATCGCGTTGGACTCATGCACCATCCGCACATCCCACGCCGCAGCGATGCTGGCGACCGACTCCGGGGAGAGCGGTCGCAGCGCGGCGAGTCGTTGGTGCTTGGTGACGAGGGACATGAATGTGGCGGCGATCATTGGTCGCCGGGTTTCTTGAGTTGATTTGCGGCGACCGGTGATCGCCGCCACGGCGGATCAATCGACGACTTCAGCGTCGACGACTTTGCCTTTTGCCTGCTTTGGTTCGTTGGATGCGGTTTCGGCGGGCTCAATATCGGGCGCGGCACCGCCGGCGCCGGCCTGCGCTTGTTGGGCGGCCTGATAGAGTGCCTGGAGCGAGTTTTCGAGTTCGCTGGAGGCGCTGTTGATCTTCTCGACATCGTCGCTGGCGATCGCGTCCTTCACGGCCTGGACCTTGCCTTCGAGCATCGATTTCAATTCGGCCGGTGCTTGGTCACCGAGTTCCCCGAGTTGTTTTTCGACCGAGAAAATCAGGTTGTCGGCCTTGTTCTTCGCATCGACTTTCTCGACGCGTTTGCGGTCTTCTTCGGCGTGCGATTCGGCATCGCGCTTGGCTTTTTCGATTTCGTCCTGCGAGAGACCGGAGGAACCTTGGATCGAAATTTTCTGTTCCTTGCCCGACTGCTTGTCCTTGGCCGAGACATGCAGGATGCCGTTGGCGTCGATGTCGAAGGTCACTTCGATTTGCGGTTCGCCGCGGCGGGCGGGGGTGATGCCATCGAGCTTGAAGTTGCCGAGCAATTTGTTGTCGGAGAACATCGGGCGTTCGCCTTGGCAGATGCGGATATCGACGGCCGGTTGGTTGTCGGAAGCGGTCGAGAAAATCTGCGACTTCTTCGCGGGGATGGTCGTGTTGCGTTCGATCATCGCCGTGGCGCGCGAGCCTTCCGTTTCGATCGAAAGGGTAAGCGGCGTGACATCGAGCAGCAGCACATCCTTCACATCGCCGCGCAGCACGCCGCCTTGGATCGATGCGCCGATGGCGACGACCTCGTCGGGGTTCACGCCTTGGTGCGGTGTTTGACCTGCGAGTTCACGCGCGGTCTCGACCACCTTCGGCATGCGGGTCATGCCACCGACGAGCACCAGCTCGTTGATGTCGGAGGCTTTGACGCCGGCTTCCTCGAGGCAATCGCGCACTGGCTTCTTGGTGCGCTCGAAGAGCGAGTCGGTGAGTTGCTCGAGCTTCGCGCGGGTGAGCGAAAGCTGGATGTGTTTCGGGCCGGTGGCATCGGCCGTGATGAAGGGAAGGCTGATGTCGTAGGACTGCGTTGATGAAAGCGCGATCTTCGCTTTTTCCGCTTCTTCCTTGATGCGTTGCAGCGCGTCCGGCTGACCCGAGAGGTCGATGCCTTGATCCTTCTTGAACTCGCCAACGATCCATTGGATCAGCGTGTTGTCCCAGTCGTCGCCGCCGAGTTGCGTGTCACCATCGGTGGCAAGCACTTCGAAGACGCCATCGCCGATCTCGAGCACCGAGATGTCGAAGGTACCACCGCCGAGGTCATAGACGGCGATTTTTTCGTCGGATTTTTTATCGAGGCCGTAGGCGAGTGCCGCGGCGGTCGGTTCGTTGATGATGCGCAGCACTTCGAGTCCGGCGATTTCACCGGCCGCCTTGGTAGCATTGCGTTGCGAGTCGTTGAAATAAGCAGGCACGGTGATCACCGCTTGCTTGATCGATTCGCCGAGTTTCGATTCCGCATCGGCCTTCAGTTTGCCGAGGACCATCGCGGCGATTTCCTGCGGGGAAAATGTTTTCGTTTCGCCGGCGATTTCGACTGCGATATGCGCGTCGCCATTCGCGGCGGCCACGATCTTGTAGGGCATGCGCTTGTCGGCTTCGGTCAGCTCGGCGAACTTGCGGCCGATCAGACGCTTGGCGGAGAAGATCGTGTTTTTCGGGTTGGTTACGGCCTGGCGCTTGGCGGCCTGGCCGACGAGGCGTTCGCCGCTCTTGGAGAAGGCGACGACCGATGGGGTGGTGCGTGCACCTTCCGAGTTTTCAAGCACC
>JBEINR010000222.1:0-1591 GCA_040377995.1 Akkermansiaceae bacterium
AAAGCTACAATCAATCCATCCTCCGCCACCCGCAATTCGGCTTCTCACTCGACCTCTCGCTGATGGAGATCGGGGCCGACTTCATCGCGGGCATGACGCCAAAAATCAACAAGGCTTTCGATGACATGAAGGCGCTTGAAGCCGGCGCCATCGCCAACCCCGATGAAAACCGCCGCGTCGGCCACTACTGGTTGCGCAATGCCGACCTCGCACCAACCCCCGAACTGCGCGAAGCGATCACTGCGCCACTTGCCGATCTGAAAAAATTCGCCGCTCAAGTTCACTCCGGCGAAATCACTTCACCTTCCGGTTCGGCCTTCAAACAACTCCTCCTCATTGGCATCGGCGGCTCGGCACTCGGCCCGCAACTCGTCGCCGAAGCGCTCGGCACTCACGCGAAGCTGCCGATCTTTTTCTTCGACAACACCGACCCTGCCGGCATTGACGCAGTACTGGAAAAAATCAAACCGCTCGGCCTTGCCAACACGCTCGTACTGGTCATTTCAAAATCCGGCGGCACACCCGAAACTCGCAACGGCATGCTCGAAGCCGAAGCGGCTTGGAAGGCGGCAAAACTCGACTTCGGCAAGCACGCTGTCGCGGTCACCGGCATCGGATCGAAGCTCCATCAATATGCCACCGCGCAAGGATTCATCACCAGCTTCCCGATGGAAGACTGGGTCGGCGGCCGCACCTCGCTGCTCTCAACCGTCGGCCTCGTGCCTGCCGCGTTGCAAGGCATCAACATCGATGAACTTCTCGCCGGCGCCGCCGCAATGGATGAGCAAACCCGCATGACCGATGTAAAATCCAACGCATCGATGCAGCTCGCCCTCGCATGGCATCACGCCACCAACGGCAAAGGCGAAAAAGACATGGTGGTCCTTCCCTACAAGGATTCGCTCGTGCTCTTTTCAAAGTACCTCCAACAACTCGTCATGGAGTCACTCGGCAAGGAACTCGATCTCGACGGCAAGATCGTGAACCAAGGCATCGCGGTCTATGGCAACAAAGGCTCCACCGACCAACACGCCTATGTCCAACAACTGCGCGACGGCGTGAACAACTTTTTCGCGACCTTCATCGAGGTCCGCAAAGGCCGCGATGGACAAAGCATCGAAGTCGAGCCCGGCACCACTTCTGCCGACTACCTCCAAGGTTTCCTGCGCGGCACCCGCAAGGCCCTCCACGAATCCGGACGCAAGTCGCTCACGATCTCGATCCCGGAAGTCACCCCCTTCCAACTCGGCCTGCTCATCGCGCACTTCGAACGCGCGGTCTCATTCTACGCCTCGCTAGTAAACCTCAACGCCTACCATCAACCGGGCGTGGAAGCGGGCAAAAAAGCCGCCGGAGTGTTTCTTGAAATCTTGAAAAATGTCCGCGCGAAACTGACCTCCGCACCCCAAAACGCCGATCAAATCGCCGCCGCAATCAAGGCGGATGCCGAGGATGTCCACCACTGCCTCGTCCACCTCGCCGCCAACGGTCAGGCGAAATCAACACAAGGAGAAACCCCGGCGCACGATAGCTTCACGGCATAAGCGACCCGCACGACGCGCAAGGCTGACAAAATCCTAGCCATCGGCCC
>JBEINR010000031.1:0-7264 GCA_040377995.1 Akkermansiaceae bacterium
CCCTTCACCGCAGCGGCAGAAGCACCCACAAACGGCACAGCATTTTATGTGCAGGATTTCGCGCTCTCGGACCCGAAACCATGGAAAATCCCGCACGAATCGGAATGCCTCTCATCCGAGCCCATCGCTGCCACGAAATCATCCGAGCCAATCGAATGCGAATGGCAGGCACTCGATGCCACTCCGTTCTCTGCGGTGTTTCAGGAAATCATGACAAGCATTCACAGCGGCGGATTTGAAAAAACCGTACCTGTCGTGACCGAAACCGGCGTCTGCAAATCCGCACCCATCCACGCGATTGCCAGCGCGATGCAATGCCAACGCGCACCGCTTCATTCATACGGCTGGATCGATGGCGATTCCGGCTTTGCCGGTGCCACACCCGAGTTGTTGTTCTCACTCGACGACCACCACCTCGAGACAATGGCCCTCGCCGGCACCGCGCGCTCCGAAGACCACGATGTCTTTGCCGCCGACGAAAAGGAAATCCGCGAACACGAATATGTCGCGCAAACACTCGTCTCAAAACTCCTCGACCTCGGCCAACTCTCACGCCACCCGCGCAGCATCCTCAACCTCGGATCAATCGTTCATTTCCTCACCCGCATTTCGGTGAAACTCCATTCACCAATGCCACCCGAGGCTCTGATCCGCAAACTCCACCCGACCCCCGCCCTCGGCCCCCTGCCGCGCACCACCGAGACGATGAGCCAACTCATCGGCTGGCGCCAACGGCTTGACTGCCCCGCACAATTCGGCGCCCCCGTCGGCGTCCTTCACAATGGCCGCTTCGAAGCCATCGTTGCCATCCGCGGCATCTGGTGCGATGGCACCCACATCCGCATCCCTGCCGGCTGCGGCATCATCGAAGCAAGCCGCCTCGTCAACGAATGGCGCGAACTCCGCCTCAAACGCGAATCGGTGAAAAATTTCCTGCGAAGATAAACTCACCGCATCGGGAGGCGACGTGGCACTGCGGCGCGGACTCCTTCAGAAAGATTTACCGCAAAGGTTGCGAAGGGTCAGAGAGAGGAATAGATCAAAGCAGATGCCTCATCTTCTCCTCTTAAAACTTGATCCTTGAAACTTCTCCATGGTTGCATCCGCGATCGCGTAATCTAAAGTCCCCTCGATGAATTTGCATGCGACGCTGCAAGCGGTCACAGGATGGCTGGAATTGGGATTGGCCGATGAGGCACTTTTAGAGCTCAACGAACTGCCTGCCGAGGCACAAAAAAAACGCCTAGTGCTCGAACTCAAGCTCGCGGCGCAAATGCAAAACGAGTGTTGGAACCGCGCCTCCGACACCGCCCGCCTGCTTTGCCTCGTCGCCAAGGATGAACCGGTTTTTTTCCTCCGCGCCGCCTTTTGCCTCCACGAAACCGGCGACACGCTCGCAGCCTGCAACTGGCTGCTCAAAGGCCCCAAAAGCCTCTTCGAAATGGCCATCTTCCATTACAACCTCGCCTGCTACCTCTGGACCCTCGGCGAGGCGAAACGCGCCCGCAGCCACCTAAAACAGGCGATTTCCATGGATCACACCTTCATCGAGGCCGCCAAGGAAGACCGCGACCTGATCGGCATCGGTCCGCTCGATTGACCACGATATAATTCCCACCTTGCCGCGACCCCCGCGAAAATCATTCGCCCGAGGCCGCATTTCCCGAGATGCTGTCTTGCGCCAAACGCCAAAAGTGCGATGGTTCCGCTCTCCGGGCCCCGCCTCGGAAACCAGCAATCCTAACGAACAAAGCCATGACCGACTCCACTTCCACTCTCGACAACGCCGAGGCCACCGCCGCAAGCCCCTCGATCTCCCAAGCCGCCAACGACCTCCGCGCCGCCGCCGGCGAAAGAGCCCGCGAGTTCGTGCACACCGCCGAATCCAGGGCTGCCGCTCTCAAGGATCGCGCGATCGAATCCGCTCAGCACCTCCGCCAAACGGCCGCCGAAAAATCCCAACACCTTCGCGAATCAGCCACCGAACACTGGCAGGAAACCCGCGTGAAAGCGCAGGAGTTCCACTCGACCGCCGAAGATTACATTCGCCAAAACCCCACGAAATGCGTGCTGGGTGCTCTCGGCGTCGGAATCCTCATCGGACTCATCACCCGCCGCTGATTTCACCCACATCCGATGCGCTAGAGATTCGCATCGGCTGATGATATCATTTCGTTCATCAGCCAAGCGCCGCACATTCGTCACTTTTACATGCCAGATCCAAACTCACAGCCCAAGCCCGAAGCCCGCGCAACATCGCACGGCCCGTCGACTTGGGTCGAAGCCTTGCTCACCATCGCCAGCTCGCGCGCCGAGTTGATCCGACTCGAGGCCAAGGACGCCGCACGTATGGGCTCTAACAAAGCGGCACGCGTCATCGCGTCAATACTCTGCATCACCTTCGGTTGGTCATTGCTTCTCGCCGGTGGTATCGGCGCACTTTCGCAGCTCGCAGGTTGGCCATGGTTTTGGACCACGCTCGCCATCGGCACTATTCACATCATCATCGCCGCCATCCTCCTGCGCAAATCATCTGACTCCACCACACCGCTATTCCCCGTCACCCGCGCTGAATTCCAAAGAGATCGCGAATGGATCGAAAATCTTCAGAAAAATCCGAAGTCGAACGCCTGATCCGACTCAGCGCCGCCGCCCGTTCGCGACTCACGCACGATGCCATCGCACTCCGCGAGAAGCTCGATGTACCCACTCGCATCCGCCACTCGCTGCACGACAAACCCGGCATGTGGCTAACAGGCTCAATCGTTTCCGGCCTCGCCGCCAGCATGCTCTTCCGCCGCAAAAAATCCGCACGCTCGGAAAAATCACGCGGCCTCGCCGGCACACTTCTTGGTATCACCTTGACTACTGCCCGCCCGCTGTTGAAAATCTGGCTCAGCAATGCGTTGAGAAAATGGCTGAGCCAACGCATTGCCACATCAGTCGTTTCCAACCCGGCAACTCATCGCGACAGCGACTCCAGCCAAACACTTCCCAACAAGCCCCATGTCCACCCATCAGGTCCTCGATCATGTTGACCAATACCTCCAGATAGGCCGTGAATACGATTGCTCGGATGTTCACCTCGCCACTGGCTACCCACCTGCCTGGAGGCGCTTCGGTGCGCTCTCTCCCATTTGGGAGGACCATGATCCGCTGACCCCAGAACAAACCGAAAAACTTGCCCGCTCCTTCCTTTCGGAAACCGAATGGGCCCGTCTCGAAAAACGCGGCGACATCGACTTCGCCTACTCTTCACCCAGCGGTCGTTACCGCGCCTCGGTGATCAAGCAACGCCTTGGCTATGACATGGTATTCCGCATCATCAACAGCAAGATCCGCTCGATCGAAGACATCGGCCTGCCACTCGAACACATCCTGCCGCTCACCCGATATCAAAACGGCCTCGTACTCGTCACCGGCTCGGTCGGCTCCGGCAAGTCGACCACGCTTGCAGCACTTGTCGATTTCATCAACCGCGACCGCGAAGACCACATCCTCACCCTCGAAGATCCCATCGAATATGTCTTCGATTCAAAAGGCTGCCATGTGAACCAACGTGAGGTGCACACCCACACCGAGTCCTTCGCCAAAGCCCTGCGCGGCGCCCTGCGGGAAGACCCCGATGTGATCATGGTCGGTGAAATGCGCGACCTCGAAACAATTCAACTCGCGCTCACCGCTGCAGAAACCGGTCACCTTGTGCTCGGCACCCTCCACACCGGCAACGCCCCGCGCACCCTTGACCGTGTGCTCGATGTGTTTCCCACCGACCAACGCGATCAAATCCGCATCATGGTCTCCGAATCGCTGCGCGGCATCCTCTCCCAGCAACTCGTCCCGCGCGCCGATGGCAGCGGCCGCGTCATGGCGCTCGAGCTGCTCGTCAACACCCCCGCCGTCTCGAACTGCATCCGCGAAGGCAAAACCTACATGCTCCCAGGCGTCATGCAGACCGGTAAAAATGTCGGCATGATCACCATGGACGAGTCCCTGCGCAAACTCTATGTCGATGGACTGATCACCCGCGAAGAACTCCTCTACCGCTCCGACGACAAGGCCGAAATGAAGGTCTTCCTCCAATCCTGATCCGCAAACTTTTCCTCTCCTCCCCCACGACCCGCCATGGCCCGCATCGACGAGTTTTTCCGCTACCTCGTAGCCACCAAAGGATCCGACCTTCACCTGTCGGAAGGTCAGCCACCGAAGATCCGCGTCCACGGCGCTGTCACTCCCATCCCCGACAAGGAGGTCCTCAGCGGCGATGATTTCAAAAACCTGCTCGGGGAAATTTGCGACCCCGCCGCCTTCGAACGCTACCTGCAGGCAGGCGACCTCGACTTCGCCTACGAGATGGACGAAAACTCACGCTTCCGCTGCAACTACCTCAAGCAGCAGAACGGCCTCGGCGCGGTCTTCCGTCTCATCCCCACCGAGATCGCTTCACTCGAATCACTCGGCGTGCCGGAAATCGTGAAAGAGTTCGGCCACATGCGCTCCGGCCTTGTGCTCGTCACCGGCCCCACCGGCTCCGGCAAATCCACCACGCTTGCGGCACTGCTCGATTACATCAACTCAAACTTCAGCCGCCACATCATCACAGTCGAGGAACCGATCGAGTTCGTTCATCGCAACAAAAAATCCATCATCACCCAACGCGAGGTCCATATCCAGACCCCCTCCTTCGCCGATGGACTCCGCGCCGCGATGCGCGAGGACTCGGACATCGTGCTCGTCGGTGAGATGCGCGACCTCGAAACGATTTCACTCGCCCTCACCGCCGCCGAAACCGGCCTACTCGTCTTCGGCACCCTCCACACCAACAACGCACGCAAGACGGTCGACCGCATCATCGACGTGTTTCCCTCCGACCAACAATCGCAAGTCCGCACGATGCTTGCCGCCTCACTGCGCGGCGTGGTCGCTCAGCTCCTCTGCAAACGCATCGACAAACCCGGCCGCACCGCCGTCCACGAAATCATGTTCGCCACCCCGGCGGTCTCCGCGATCATCCGCGAAGGCGCGACCCAAAAACTCTACGATGTGATCACCGGCGGCAAAGCCGATGGCATGCAGTTCATGGACGAATCGATCTGGACGAAACTTCGCGAGGGCATGATCTCGCCCGAGGAGGCCTACATGAAGTCGATCGACAAGACCCGCTTCAAACGATTCCTGCCGGAAAACCTAAGCCACCTTGGCGACGCCTCCGGCGACAATCCGATGTCTCATTGAGGCCCGAGCGGCCGATCCCGCGAATTCAAGGGCTTTTCAGCGGGGAAACTTAAGTCGCCGCTACCATCTCAAGCGCTTGCAAGGTCCTCTTCCTCGGTGTATTTCCTCCGGCCCGGCGGTTCCTACCGCCTCACCCCCAGCGTCACATGATCAAGTGGATTCTCCAAAAAATCGTCGGTAACAAAAACCAGCGCGAAGTGCGCCGCATTCGGCCGACGGTTGCCCGCATCAATGAAATCGAGGAAACCCTGCAACGGGAGCCCGAAGAAAAATTGCGGGAAATGACCCGCATGTGGCAATCCCAACTTGCCCGCTACCACGCGCTCGAAGCACCGCCGAAGCCGGTCATCGAACGCATGACACCCGAGGAACTCGCCACCACCGCGCA
Organism: Akkermansiaceae bacterium; assembly: GCA_040377995.1. Taxonomy (GTDB): domain Bacteria; phylum Verrucomicrobiota; class Verrucomicrobiia; order Verrucomicrobiales; family Akkermansiaceae; genus Luteolibacter. The sequence goes on from JBEINR010000031.1 coordinate 5,624, forward strand.
AAATCTCGAAGCACGCATCGCCCCACTCCGCAGCGAATTTTCCCAACTCCCCAATTCAGTCGAAGCGAACGCCGAGTCCATCGAGGCCGCCAAGGCCGCCTTCCACGAAGTCTCGGAAAATTTCCGCAAAGCCCGCGCAAAATACCTCGAGCAAATCCTCCCCGAAGCCTACGCGGTCGTGAAAAACGCCGCACGCCGGATGTGCGGCACGACGATCACCGTCAACGACCACCCGATCCTGTGGGAAATGGTCCACTTCGATGTCCAGCTCATCGGTGGCATCGCACTCCACCGCGGCATGATCGCCGAGATGCAAACCGGCGAAGGCAAAACCCTCGTCGCCACACTGCCGGTCTACCTGAACGCCCTCACCGGCCTCGGCGTCCACATCGTGACGGTCAATGACTACCTCGCCCGCCGCGACTCGGACTGGATGGGCGCGCTCTACCGCTTCCTCGGACTCAGCGTCGGTTGCATCCAAAACCAAATGCCCCCATGGGAACGCCGCGAGGAATACGCCTGCGACATCACCTACGGCACCAACGCGGAGTTCGGCTTCGATTACCTTCGCGACAACGGCATGGCCTCGACCAAGGACGAACAAGTCCAACGCGGCCACTACATCGCCATCATCGACGAGGTCGACTCGATCCTCATCGACGAGGCCCGCACTCCCCTCATCATTTCCGGCCCCTCCTCCCATTCGACCCACCAGTACGACAAGTACAGACCGTCGGTCGAACAACTCGTCAAACGCCAGACCCAACTCTGCAACGACATCGCCACCGAAGCGAAGCAACTCCTCGACGCCGGCGACAAGGAAGGCGCCGGACGCGCACTCTACAAACTCAAACTCGGCCAACCGCGCAACCGCCAGCTCATGCGCTTCATGGAAGAGCCGGAAATGCGCCGCCTCCTCGAAAAGGCCGAACTCTCATTCCACCAGGACGCACAGAAAAAGGAACTCTTCGACCTCAAGGAAGAACTCTACTTCGTCATCGACGAGAAAAGCAACGACTCGGACCTGATGGAAATGGGCCGCAACTTCCTCTCACCCGGCGACTCCGATGCCTTCACCCTGCCCGACCTCGGCTCTCTCTATGCCGACATCGACACCAACCGCGAACTCAATGACGCGCAGAAAGCCGACGCCAAGGACTCCCTCCAAGTCCGCATGGATTCGCAGGCGGAAAAAATCCACAACATTTCCCAACTCCTCAAAGCCTACTGCGTTTTCGAAAAGGATGTGCAGTATGTCGTGAAGGACGAAAAGGTCATCATCGTCGATGAAAACACCGGCCGCGAAATGCCCGGCCGCCGTTGGTCCGACGGACTTCACCAAGCGGTCGAGGCAAAGGAAGGCGTGGCGATCGAGAAGGAAACCCAAACCTTCGCCACCATCACGATCCAGAATTACTTCCGCCTCTACGAAAAACTCGCGGGCATGACCGGCACCGCCGAAACCGAAGCCGCCGAGTTTCACGACATCTACCGCCTCGATGTCCTGCCCATCCCCACCAATCGCCCGAACAACCGCGTCGACGAAAACGATCAAGTCTTCAAGACCCGCCGCGAAAAGTTCAACGCGGTGATCGCAAAAAACGAGGAAGCCCACGCCAAAGGCCAACCCTGCCTCGTCGG
>JBEINR010000178.1:0-2208 GCA_040377995.1 Akkermansiaceae bacterium
CACCGGTGTTTTGCCAAGCACCATGAGTTCGTCGCCGGAGCTTTTTTCAATCGGGTGGGGAAATGATCCGTCGACTTCCGCGATGCGGCGACCGATCAGGCGCTTGATGCTGGTGACGACGCGGTCGGGTTCGAGGGCTCTGCGGCGCAAGGCCTTGGTGCCGACTTCGATGCTGCCGTCGCGGCCGATCCATACCGCGCTGGGAGTGATGCGGCGTCCGTCGGAGTTTGCCAAAAGCACCGGGAAACCCGAGTCGACCACGCCGACTGCCGAGTTGGTGGTGCCGAGGTCGATGCCAAGAACAAGTTCGCTCACTGCGGAGAAATAGGCCGGCTATGGGTTTGCGTCAATGGCCGGCCGCGCCAGCGCCAGAGCGCTTGCTGCGAACAAGGTGGAAGAGCACCGGCACAATGAAAATCATGAGCGTGACAGCCGAAGTGCCGAGATCGAAGGACTTGCTCGCGAGGAAATCATGCAGCGGGTGGCCGTGAGCGAGGAAATGGCGCGGGATGCTGAGCAGGAGCTTGATCCCAAGAATGCCGATCACAATGAAGGCGCAGGTTTCGAGGAAATGAAAACGGTGCATCAATTTCACGAAACCCTGTGCGGCGAAACGCATGGTCAGGATGCCGAGGAAAACACCAATGCAGACAAGGATCAGCTTTGATGGCATCGGGAAATTTTTCACATAGGCGACGGCGGCGATGACATTGTCGATCGAGAACGCGAGGTCCATCACCTCGACTGCAACCACCGTCGACCAGAAGGGTCCGAGGCGGCCGAGTGTGTGGCGGTAGAGCCAGTTGCCTTCTGTGGCGACAGCTTCCGCGCCTTCCTGCTCGACGGATTGGTGGCGCGAGAAATGTTTCCACGAAAGCCATAGCAGGTAGAGCCCACCAAGGGGTTCGAGCCACCAGACCGTGATCAGCCATGAGGCGAGGGCGAGGCAAAGTCCGCGAAAAACATAAGCGCCGATGATACCGTATTTCAGCGCTTTGCCGCGTTGTTCATCGGGCAAGCGCATCACCATCGTGGCGAGCACCGCAGCGTTGTCGACCGACAGAATACCCTCGATGAGGATCAGCATGAGGATGACTGTGACGCCGGCGGCCGGATCGGGTCCGAGAATCGTGTGGAGCAGGTCCATGTGCTCGAGAAAATGGCCAAGCGTCGTCGGGGTGGCAATGGCAATGTGGCTTTTGCCGCTGCCGATTGGTGCAATCCGACACTTGCCAGCCCTTCGGAAAGCGTTTAACCCATCTTAAACAATACCCATGGCTGCAAAATACACCGAAGAAGACATCAAGTCACTGGACTGGCGCGAGCACATCCGCATGCGGCCGGGCATGTACATCGGGAAACTCGGCGATGGATCATCGGCCGATGACGGGCTTTACATCCTTCTCAAGGAAGCCGTCGACAACTCGATCGACGAGCACATCATGGGCTTCGGCAAGGAGATCCGCGTCGACATCGACGAGCAGGGCAGGGTCGAGGTGCGCGACTTCGGGCGCGGCATTCCGCTTGGAAAACTTTTCGACTGCGCGGCGCAGATCAACACCGGAGCCAAGTACGACAGCGAGGCATTCAAGAAATCGGTCGGCCTCAACGGCGTCGGCATCAAAGCGGTCAACGCGCTCTCGGATTTTTTCGAAATCCAATCGTGGCGCGACGGTCAGACCAAGGCACTCGAGTTCTCGAAGGGTGCCCTCACGGTCGATATGAAAAACCCGCGTCGTGAAGACGGGGACAATGGCACGCGTCTGGCCTTCGAGGTCGATCGCACGATTTTCCCCGCCAAGGCAAAATTCAAAGAGGCCTTCGTCGAGAAGATGTGCCGGTATTATTCGTATTTGAATCCGGCGCTGACGGTCGTCTTCAACGGCAAGAAATTCCGCTCCAAGGATGGCTTGCTCGATCTTCTGCGCGAGGAAATGGAACATGAGGCGCTTTATCCGCCGATTCATTTGGTCGGCAAGGACATCGAAATCGCCTTCACCCACAGCGCCGAGAGCAGCGAAGAATACTACACTTTCGTCAATGGCCAGAACACCTCACAGGGAGGCACTCACCTGGCTGCATTCCGCGAGGCATTGGTCCAAGTCGTGCGCGGGTTTTACAAAAAACAATACGATCCGGCCGACATCCGCGCGGGCATTGAAGCGGCGGTGAGCGTACGCATCGTGGAACCGATTTTCGAATCGCAGA
>JBEINR010000201.1:0-1879 GCA_040377995.1 Akkermansiaceae bacterium
CCGGCACCGATCCGCTGCCGGGGTTGCGGCGCTTGAAGCGTTGCTGGCGATCTTCTTTCGTTTCGAGCCTCGCCTTCCAATCCTCGGCCGCGATGTCTTTGCCCGAGTCGACAAACACCGCCGAGCTGATCGCGTTGCCCGCCCTCACAACTCGCACCGCACGACCATCACCGCGCAGCACGACCTCGGTGACATTTTCCGGGTCCGCCGAATTGCCGATCGTTTCATCGCCCTTCGCGGCAAATTCGCTCTTTGAAATTTGCGTTTCGCGCGCCACCACGCCGAGCCACTGGCCGTAAGCGACCCAAAGGTTTTCGTTGAGGCCAAATTGCTCCTCCAGCTCCTCGAGTTGTTCCTCGCTCAGCCCGCCCTGCGCCTGGGTCGATGACGAGCGCTTGCCCCCCTGATCCGCCCCGCGCGATGCCTCTTGCAGCATTCGGTCCATCGGTCCGCCCGGCACAAAGCGTGTGATCCCGAACACGATCAGCGTGATGCCGATCAGCGTGGGCGGGATCAGCAGCAGGCGGCGGATGAAGTAACCTTTCACGATTTGTCCCGTGGTTTCTAAACCAGCTCCCGAACCATGCAAGCGCGGACCCTGATGTGGCGGGGTTCTTCTGCATACGGCGGCCTGTCGGCGGGCGGGCGACAGCTTGGCTTTGACCCGGGGCGCGAAGCAGGTTATGCCATGCGGCCCGCACATGAAGGACCAAATCCCAGCCATCGAGGCCGACGCACTCGCACGAATTTCCGCCGCCACCGACGAGCGCGCACTTGAGGACGCCCGCGTCGCCGTGCTCGGCAAGAAAGGTTCGCTCACGCTGGCCGCCGCCGGAATGAAGGATGTGCCCAAGGAGGAAAAAGGCGCCGTCGGCCAGTTGCTCAACGCCGCACGCGCAAGCATCACCGCCGCACTCGAAGTCAAACAATCGGCCTTGCAGGAAATCGCCGACCGCGCCGCGCTTGCCGGCATCGACACAACACTTCCGGCTCGCGAGTTGCCTGTCGGCGGTCTGCACCCGCTCACGCTGATCCGCGATGAAGCCATCGCCATCCTTCGCCGCATGGGTTTCGCTCTCGCCGATGGTCCGGAGATCGAGGATGAGTTCCATTGTTTCGACGCGCTCAACACGCCTGCCGATCACCCGGCGCGCAACGAGAAGGACACCTTCTATTTCGACTCGGGCAAACTTCTGCGCACCCACACCTCGAGCGTGCAGATCCGCACGATGGAATCGGCAAAGCCACCGATTCGTATCATCGCGCCCGGTTCGGCGTATCGCCGCGACGAAATCGATGCCACCCACCTCTCGGTCTTCAATCAACTCGAAGGCCTCTATGTCGCGAGCGATGTTTCGCTGCCCGACCTCAAGGGCACGCTCGAATATTTCCTGCAGGAACTTTTTGGATCAAACACCGAGGTGCGCTTCCGCCCGCACTTTTTCCCATTCACCGAACCGAGTTTTGAAATCGATGTGAAGCTCACCGTCAAAGGTCAGGAGCCGCGTTGGATCGAAGTCGCCGGCTGCGGCATGGTCGACCCCGCTGTTTTTGAAGCGATCAACAAGTCGCGCAAGGACCAAGCCTTCGATCCCGAAACCACCACCGGCTTCGCCTTCGGCATGGGCCTCGACCGCCTCGCCATGATCCGCTGGGGCATCCGCGACATCCGCTTGCTGATCGAAAACGATGTGCGCTTTTTGAAACAGTTCTGATTTTTTGAACCGCCAAGACGCTAAGTTCGCCAAGAATGTTTATTCGATTTCTTCACTTCATCTGATTCACCCTCTTCCTTGGCGTGCTTGGCGCCTTGGCGGTTCCAATAAATGGTGTACCAGCGCCTCAAGCTCTGCCTCGTCGTCGCTGGCAAGACCATGCG
>JBEINR010000199.1:0-1896 GCA_040377995.1 Akkermansiaceae bacterium
ACAACGCTCGCCTGCTGCGCGAAATGGAAGGCAAGGCCGACCGCCGCGCGCGCTTTCGCTGCACGATGGTTCTGGCGCAGGGCGGCAAAGAAGTCGCTCACTTCAGCGGCACGGTCGAAGGCGCGATCATCGCCGACGCGCGCGGTGCCATGGGCTTTGGCTATGATCCGCTGTTCGTGCCCGAGGGCCACGCGGCTACATTTGCCGAACTCGGCGATGAGGTGAAAAATTCCCTCAGCCACCGCGCCCGCGCACTGACTCAGGCGGTGGAATTTCTCGCCGGAAATGCGTGAAGCAACGGGGGGGCCTGTCCTTATCATTCACAATGGTAGGGCGTGGCGGCCTCGCCTCGCCGACTCTGCAAACTCTTTTTGGCAAGCATGCTTGCCATTGCGAACCAATCTCCAGCGTTTCATCGCCTCTTTGGATTTACACCCCGCGACGAATTTGCATAAGCTTGCGATCAATGAAACGCCTGCTGCACGGGATTTTTATCGCCACATTTCTCATCGCGGCACTGGCGTCGTGTTCGAGTCAGGTCAAGGCGCGCAAGCCGGTGAGCTATCGCTTTGAGCATGGTCGCACCGCAATGTTGAAAGACGGCATCGCCTATGCGCCGCGCAATGCACCGCGAGCGGTGAAGAAGGCGATCGCTGCCGGCAACCGCCTTCAAGGCAAACCCTACAAGTGGGGCGGCGGCCATGCCCGCCATAATGACAGTGGCTACGATTGCTCCGGCACGGTTTCCTATGTGCTGCGCGAGGCCGGGCTCATGGAAGGCTCGCTGCACTCGAAAGGATTTTTCAAATATGGCAAAAAAGGCGAAGGCCGCTGGATCACCCTCTACATTCGTGACGGTCATGTCTTCATGACTGTTGCCGGCTTGCGCCTCGACACCGGCGGACGCGGCTCATCCGAAGGCCCTCTCTGGAAACCCGAGACCCGCCAAGGCAAAGGCCACTTCATGCGCCACCCGCGCGGGTATTGAGCTTGCACCTCTCCAAGCCCGCGCGGATGCCGGCGGCTTTGTACAAAGTTTCTTCGTATTCCTTTTCCGGATCCGAATCCGCGACGATGCCGGCGCCGACATGATAGCTCAAGCGTTCCTTGTTTCGCACCAGCGTGCGGATGGCGATGTTGAATGAGCTTTCGCCATTGAAGCCGAGCCAGCCGACTGCGCCGCAGTAAATGCCGCGGGGAGAATTTTCGAGTTCGCGAATGATCTCCATCGCGCGTTTTTTCGGTGCGCCGGTGATGCTGCCACCGGGGAAACAGGCGGCGAGCGCCTCGATCACATTGATGTCTGCGCGTAGCGTGCCGCGCACGGTTGAGACGAGGTGGTGGACTTGCGCCAGCGTTTCGAGCTGAAGCATTTCGCTGACCTCGACGCTGCCGAATTCGCAGACTTGGCCGAGGTCGTTGCGCAGCAGGTCGGTGATCATCACCAGCTCGGCAATTTCCTTGGCCGAGGTTTGAAGTTCGTAGGCCGAGCGCCGGTCCTCATCCGGATCATGAAAGCGCGGACGGGTGCCCTTGATCGGCTTTGTCTCGATGCCGCGGCCGGAGATTTTCAAAAAGGTCTCGGGCGACGAGCTGAGAATTTCGCGATCATCGAGCGCGAGCCATGCGGCCATCGGTGCGGGTGAGTTTTCGCGCAGCGAGAGGTAGAGTGGAAACAGCGAGCCGCCGCTGATGTTTGCCTCGAACGAATGCGCGAGATTCACCTGATAGATGTCGCCGGCGGCGATCCATTCCTTCGCGCGCTCGACGCGGCACATGAATCCCTCGCAGCTGGTCGACGCGTGGAAATCGCCAATCGCAAAGGGCGCATCGCGCGACTCACGCAGCTCTGCCGAAAGCCGGCCGATTTCCCACCAACTTTCATCGGCATGATCG
>JBEINR010000202.1:0-1870 GCA_040377995.1 Akkermansiaceae bacterium
CGCCCGGTGCGACACCGATGCGGTAGGTGATTATCTGACCCTCATACATCCGCTGTTCCGGCTCACTGGTGATTTCAAATCCGAGCTCCGGCGGCGTGATGGCATTCAGGTTCGCGGGTGATGAGAAAAAATCCCATGCGGCTTCGAGGCTGATCGGTAGGCGTTGCTCTTGCTGCAGGGTGTGGATTTTCATGAGGGGAAATTTTTCCGAGCGCCGCTCACTTGCGCCCGAAATGTTTCAGTATCGAATTCACCAGGCCGGGGATGTCATGCGGATTGGCCTCGAATGCCGGCGGCATGCCATGCTTGCGCAAGGTTGAGCTGGTCACCGGACCGATGCTGCCCGCGACACAGCCCTCGGGCCAATCGAGACCAAGTGCGAAGAAATGATCGACGGTCGAGCCGGAGGTAAAAGTGATCAGATCCGCCCCCTCTTCCGCGAGCTTGGCCTTGGCTCCGGTCGGATCCTCGGTCTCGGGCACTGTACGATAGGCAATGCACTCGTCGACGATCGCGCCCAAAGCCGCCAACCCCTCGCCCACGACCTCGCGCGATTCGGCGGCCTTGACCCATAGCATGGTGAGGTTCTCGACGGATTCTTTTTTGAAGGCATCGATCAAGCCCTCGGCGACAAAGCGCTCGGGAATGAGATCCACCGCAAATCGATACTCACGAATCTTTGCCGCTGTACCGGCACCAATCGCCGCAATCCGCGGATTGCCCAAACTACGAGCATCATCGTAGGTCGCAAAAAATGCATCGAAGAATTTTTCCACGCCATTCGGGCTGGTGAAAACCAACCAATCGTACTCATGCGCATGGGTCACCATCTCGGCAAACCCCTGACGGTCTTCGGGCAACTCAATGCGGATCGTCGGCAGTTCGATGACATCGGCCCCGAGATCACGCAAGGCCTTGCTCAGCTCGCCGGCCTGCTCGCGGGTGCGCGTCACGACGATGCGCTTGCCGAACAAGGGGCGCTTTTCAAACCAGTTGATCTTTTCGCGCTCCTTGACGACATCGCCAATCACCGCCACCGCAGGCGAAGTGAAACTTTCCGCCTCGGCAATGTCGGCGATCGTGGCAAGCGTGCCAACGATTGTCTTCTGCGAACCGGTCGTCGCCCAGCGCGTCAACGCGATCGGCGTTTGGGCCTCCGCACCGTGCTCAATGAAGGCTCCGGTGATTTCACGCAGCCTCGCCACGCCCATCAGAAACACCTTCGTTCCCGGCGCCTTGGCCAACTGCGCGTAATCGATCGAACTGTAGCCCTTCGTCGGATCTTCATGACCGGTGAAAATCGTCAACTGCGTGTTGTGATCGCGATGCGTCACCGGAATTCCCGCATAGGCGGGTCCGGCAATCGACGAGCTGATGCCCGGCACAATCTCAAACGGCACACCCGCCGCAGCAAGCTCAGCCGCTTCTTCGCCACCGCGGGCAAAAATCATCGGATCCCCACCCTTGAGCCGCACCACCGATTTTCCGGCCTTGGTCTGTTCGACGATGAGCGCGTTAATCTGATCCTGCGGCATCGTGTGATCCTTCGCGCGCTTGCCGACATGGATCTTCACGCAACCGGGTTTGGTCCAGTTGAGCAACTCGGGATTACTAAGAGCATCGTAGACCAACACATCGGCATTTTCGATGCACTCCTTGGCACGAAGCGTCACCAAACCGAGGTCACCCGGACCCCCGCCCACCAGATAACAAATTCCGGAATTTTTCATTTCAATGATTGGAACAAGGCCCGTGCCACTTCGAGAGGATCGCTGCCGCTGGCTTCACCCGATTTTGGCTCGCCGCCAGTTTCAGGAAACACCAAGGCCTTGAGGTGAAGGACATCGCCCACCAATGAGGAATACACACC
>JBEINR010000030.1:0-7275 GCA_040377995.1 Akkermansiaceae bacterium
CTGGGATTAAGTCGGCTCTCGGCGTGGTGGGTGGCGTTGGGGATTGGTCTGGAAAGAAGCCGTCCGGGTTGCCCGCAGGACAATGGCGCGCACGAGAGGATGCATCTAGACATCAGGCGCGAACTGCAAGCCGGGCGAATCGGCCGGGAGCAGGAGGCATTCGATCTGTGGCGGCTGCAATACAACCACGAACGCCCGCACGAGGCGCTGGGCATGCGTACGCCTGCGGAAATTTATCGAAATTCGGAGCGGCTCTGGACCGGCACGCCCGACGACATCGACTATGGCGCGATGGACAGACGCAAGGTGATCGCCGGGAGCGGCTGCATCAGCTATGGCGGAGAACAAATACAGATTTCGACGGCTCTCAACGGCTGGTCGGTGGGCCTGAGCCCGCTGCCAAACGGACTTGTCGAGGTATGGTTCGCCGAGTTGCTCGTCGGCCACCTCGACCCCAAGACATCCAGCTTCGTCGCGATCCGTCCGGATCGTGACGAAGCTGGCCAAACCAAACCAAAAGTGTAACCCTAAACGCAACAAGTGTTACCTATGTTCTGAACCAATAGTGTTACCTATGTATTGAACTGCGCCATCTTCACATCGATGTTCGATGTTCGATGTTCGATGTTCGCCCCCCCCCTCTCTCTTCCTCACGCCATGCGTGCGAGCATTTTCTGCGAAATTGCGTGCTGCAGGGGCTGACCTTCAAGATAGCGGTCGAACTCGCCGAGCATCCAATCGCCCATGCGTGCAATTTCACCACCGATACTGCCGGCGATGTGCGGCGTGAGAATGACATTTTCCAGCGTGAGCAACGGCGAGTCGGGCAATGGTGGCTCGGGGTGAGTCACATCGAGCACTGCTGTGAGATCCGCGCGTTCCTTGAGCACCTGGCAAAGATCGGCTTCATCGATCACTGCGCCGCGCGAAGTGTTGATGAGTGTCGCGCCTTGGCGCATCGAACGCAGCAGCGAGCCGTTGATCATCTTTTCCGTTTCCGGCAACCATGGCGCGTGGATGCTCACCACATCGCTCTTGGCAAACAGCTCTTCGAGTGAAACCAGCGTCACGCCAGCCTTGGCAGCTTCCGCCGGATCGGCGAAGGGATCGTAGGCGAGCACATTGACTTCAAGCCGCGAGAGGTGGGCGGCCACCCTGCGGCCAATGGCGCCGAGAGACACGAGTCCGACATTTGAATGGTAAGCTCCGGCGATCGCGGTTTTGGCATGGCTGAATGTGCCATCACGCATCTGTCGCGCATGCCACCAGAATGCCTTGAGCCCGAGCAGGATGGTGGCGAGCGAGTATTCCGCCACTGGCACCGCGTTGGCTTCCCATGCACTGGAAATCACAATGCCGCGGGCATATGCCTCGGGCTTTGCAAAGCCCTTCACCGAGCCGGCCGCATAAAAAACCGCCTGCAAGCGCGGGGCCGCCGCAAGGAACTCGGCATCAAGCGCCGGCATGCCCCATGTGGCAAAAATGATCTCCACATCGGCCAGCGCCTGCGCGTCATCTCTCCATTTCGCACCATCAATCGCGCGCGGATGCAAAGAGGTGATTTTGCCAATCTCGCCGCGAAGATGATCAGGAAATGCCTTTGGCAAATAATGAGGCATGCCCAAAAGGACTGCCTTTTTCAACGGTGACGACATGGAGGAGAAATGTTTGTAGCCCGATCGCTATAAGGCAAAGACCGATGGTTAGGCGCGGGGCGTGCGGTTGATGATCTCACGTGCGGCTTTGGCAAGCGCGGTGATTTCATCCCAGCGTCTTTCGCGTATCGCATCGCGCGGCGCAAGCCACGAGCCACCGACCGCGTCGATGAGTGGATCGGCGAGATAGGTTGCCATGTTTTTTTCGTTCACGCCGCCAAGCGGAATGAAACTCACGCCGAGGTGCAGATACGGTGCCGCCATCGACTTGAGATAGGCGAGACCGCCGCTGGATTCGGCGGGGAAAAACTTGAGGATCTTGCAGCCGCACTCGAGCGCTTGTTCGATGTCCGATGGCGTGACAATGCCAGGCCCGAAGGGAAGACCTGCCTCGGCGGCGGCCTTGATCACGCGCGGGTTGATCCCTGGCGAGACCGCAAACTCCGCACCGGCGAGTTTCACTTCATCGACCTGCGCGGGTGTGAGCACCGTGCCAACACCGGCCAGCATCTCCGGAACCTCGGCGCGGATGCGGCGCAGCGCGCCAAGCGCGGCATCGGTGCGCAGCGTGAGCTCCATCACATCAATGCCACCGGCAAGCAAGGCCTTGGCCAGAGGTACTCCGTCCTCCTCGCGGTCGATGATGAGCACTGCAACGATGCCGGATTTTTTGATGCGGGCGGAAATGGTATCGGGGATCATGCTTAGGGGAGAATAAGAGGTTCAAGATTCGCGGTTCAAGATTCAAGTGGGCAAGAAACGGGCTATTCGTTTTTTTAATAACGAATAGCCCATAACTTCCAACAGCTCCCTCACGATCCATCGATCAATCGAGTTTCTCGACTGGCAGCCAGCGGCGCTCTTCCCAGCTCTTGAGTCCAAGCTCGGCGAGCTGCACGCCCTTGGCGCCCTGCAGTAGGGTCCATGGGAAAGGCTCGTCGAGCACGATGTGGCGGAGGAAATGTTCCCACTGCACTTTGAAGGCGTTGTCGTGGTGCTCCTGCTCCGGCACCTTGGCCCAGCCTTGGAAGAAATCGATCGGTTGCACGATGTCGGGATTCCATGTCGGCTTGGGCGTGTTGCCGTAGTGTTGAATGTAACACTCGCGCAGGCCGCAAACAGCGGAGCCGTGCGTGCCATCGACTTGCAGCGTGAGGAGGTCGTCGCGACGCACTCGCACCGTCCAGCTCGAGTTGAAGTGTGCGATGACGCCGTCTTCAAGTTCAAAGGTGGCATAGGCCGAGTCATCAGCGGTGCACTTGTAAGTCTTGCCCTGTTCGTCGACGCGCTCGGGGATGTGGGTCGCACCAAGGCAGGAAACGGCTTTCACTTCGCCAAAGAGATTGTCGAGCACATAGCGCCAGTGGCAAAGCATGTCGACGATGATGCCGCCGTCATCTTCTTTGCGGTAGTTCCAGCTCGGGCGCTGGGCCACGATGTTGTCGCCTTCGAAAACCCAGTAACCGAATTCACCGCGCACGCTGAGGATTTTTCCGAAGAACCCCTGTTCCTTGAGGCGCTGAATCTTGCGCATGCCGGGAAGCCAGAGCTTGTCCTGTACTACGCCGTTCTTCACACCGGCCTTGGTTGCGACATTGTAGAGGTCGAGCGCATCGGCGGAGCTGACGGCGGTAGGCTTTTCGCAGTAAACATGCTTGCCTGCGGCGATGGCTTTTTTGACTGCACCCGCGCGGCGGCCGGTCGTCTGCGAGTCGAAGTAAATGAGATTCTCGGGCTTGGCGAGTTCCGCATCGAGGTCGGTGGTCCAGCGCACGCCTTCGTCCATCGCGGCGAGTTGCGCGAGCTTGGCTTCACTGCGGCCAACGAGCACCGGCTCAGGCCAGATGACTTCGCTGTCACTGACTTTCAAACCGCCTTGTTTGCGGATGGCGAGGATCGAGCGGATGTAGTGCTGGTTGGTGCCCATGCGTCCGGTGACGCCGTTCATGATGATGCCGACTTTGTGTTTTTTCATAAGGATGATGTTGGTTGGATGTGATTGGTGATGGGGTGAATGTGATGGATCTGGCTCAAGGCATTTCGGTGCTGGTGCATTGCGGATGCGCACCGGCCGGGAGCGGCGGGACATCGATGCCGGCTTTGGGCAGCGTGCCGTCGAGTTCCTGGCGCCAGTGAGCGACATCGCCAGCGGGGCCGTAGCAGTACATCATGCGAAGTGGAGTTTTTCCGATGTTGGTGAGTTGATGAAAAACGCCCGATGGAATGTAAACCATCTGCCCGCTGGTGAGCGTCTGGCGTTCTTCGCCGAGGCACATTTCGGCGGTGCCTTCGATGATGAAGTACACCTCCTCCTGTTCCTGGTTGTGCCATGGCACTTGGCCACCCTCGGGATCGAGCGTGACATTGCCGATGGAGAAATTCTGCGCCTGGATCGGAGCAACGCCACCGGCGAGGTTCTGGGTGCGACGGCGGGCCGGATAGCGGCGGCCTTCGATTTTTGCGAGGTCGGAAACAATCATGATAGTACTTTTTTTAAGAGTTTTGGTGGGATCAGCGGCTCAAGCAGCCAAAGAAGGTGTAGTCCTTTTTTTCCGCGAGACGCTGGATGTAGAGCGCGAGTTCGCGGGCATGGTAGTCGCCCCACATCGAGGATTCGCCGTGCGGGATTTTCGAACCTGCCGGCGTGTGGTCCCAGCCGTTCGGGCGGTGATAGATCGAGTGGAGAATGAGTCCCTGATGCTCGGCCGAGGTCGAGAGGTACGGCTCTGAAAGCACGGTGCGGGCGGTGCTGAGACCGGCCTGCATGTAACGCGTGCCATCGGCGCTGTTGCCAAGATAGCGACCAAGGCGGATGAGCCCCTGCGCGGCGATCGAGGCGGAGGAACTGTCGACCGGCTCCCAATCGTTTTCGATCTGTGCCGGACGATCGAGATAATCGCCGAGGTGATGAATGTTCGGCGCGCCGGTGTCCCAGTAAGGAATGCCGTCGGTCGGAGTTTGCTCGATGTAAAAATCGCATGCGGCCTTCGCGGCCTTGAGGAAGATCGCTTCGATTTCCTGGCGCCCGCCAAACGGCGCAAGCTCGGCATCATCGAGCGTGGCAAGCCACTCGAGTTGCTCGGGGTAGCCGGCGATGATCCATGCAAGACCACGCGTCCATGTGGTGAATGGCGAGTAACCTTGCTGCGAGTTCGGGCAGCGGAAGTTGCCGTCGTTGGTGTTGAAGATGCTCTCGTGAGCCACGCGGCCGCGGATGTCATAGGCATCGCGACCCTCGCCGTAATACACTGCAAAATCCGCAGTGGTCCGAGCGTGTTGGATCAGGCGCTCAAGCAGCGAAATGCGCGCATCTTTCTCCCCCATCAACACATGGCCAAGCGAGTGCGAAACCGCCAACGCACGCAGGCTGCGAATGGTATCGGCAAACAGCGAGTGCGGTCCGTTGAAGGAATAAATGTATCCGCCACCGCCAGCCACACGGGTCCAACGCGCGGCCTGCACCGCACCGGTGCACTTGAGAGCGAGCTCGTAAAAATCTTTTTCCCGCGCATCAAAGGGGATCTTTCCTTCAACCATCAGGCGCAAAAGGTTGCCGTAGGTGCTGACATTGTTGAAGCCATGGTCATGCACGCCGATGTGCGTGATGTGATGGGCCATGCGCTCGCGCGTACGGTCGCGTCCAAGTTCGAGGAAGCTCTCGTCGCCGGTCGCGTCGTACTGCAGCACGGCAGAGCCGTAAACGAATCCCTGGGTCCATTCGGTCCAGCCGCGTGCGGTGTATTTGCCCGCGATGGTGAAGACCGGAGTGGCCTTGCCGGGCACCTCGTCCTTGTCGATCGAGAGGATCTTCGGAGCCGAAGCAGCCCAGAGTTTTTGGATCGCCGGCACAAGGTCGGCGGCGGTGAGTTTGGGGTCGGATTGGATCATAGTCTTTTAAGGTGAAAGCCGCCATCGATGTTGATGACATCGCCGGTTGAAAACGGAAACGCGCCGCCGAGGATCGACTCGACGGCAAGCCCGACATCCTCGGGGTGGCCCCAGCGCTTTTGCGGCACGATGCCCTCGGCGAGCAACTTGTCGTATTTTTCCTTCACGCCGGAGGTCATGTCGGTGGCCATGATGCCGGGGCGAAGCTCGAGCACTTGAGTGCCGGACTCCGCAAGGCGCACTGCCCAGAGCTTGGTCGCCATGCCGAGTGCCGCTTTGGAAATGCAATACTCGCCGCGGTTGATCGATGCGGTGTCGGCCGAGAGCGACGAAACGAAAATCAGTTTGTATCCACCGGGCAGCACCGACTCACCGGGCTTGGCCAGCCAGTGACGGGCCGCCAACTGCGAGAGGAAATAGGGACCCTTGAGATTGACGCCGAGCACTTCGTCGAAAATGTCCTCGGTCGCTTCGGTGATGTCGGCGCGCACGCGCGGCGCGATGCCAGCATTGTTGACCAGCGCATCGAGACGACCGAAGGCAGCAAGCGTTTCGGTCATCATGCGCTCGCGATCGGCGGCATCGCCGACATTGCCACCCACGATGGGAAACTTCTGGGCCGGGTTCACTGCCGCGGCCGCGCAGGCGGCGGAGGTCTCCTCGGCAGCGGCGCGATTGCTGGCGAAGTGAATGGCGACGCTGTGGCCAGCGGCGGCAAGTCGAAGCGCGATGCCACGGCCAAGGCCGCGACTTGATCCAGTGACGAGAATGTTGGCGGGTGATTTCACGATGCCCACCATCACACAGATGTCCGCCGTAGCGTTATGACAAATGATCAACGAATTAGCACAAAACCGACTTTATTTTTTGTGCTTGTCGGAATGACCCTTCCGCCTCGTCGGCACAGGCTTTTGCGCGAAGCGCGAAGGCGCCACGCCGGTGTGCCTTTTGAACCAGCGGGAAAAATAATTCAGATCATCGAAACCCGCTTTTTCCGCTGCTTCGCCGACACTCGATCCCGCCAGCAGGCTTGCCTTGCCTGCCTCGAGCCGGATCGCGTCGCGCTGCTGACGCAAGGTCAGGCCGGTCTCACGCTTGAAGCGTCGGTTGAGGTAATCCGGATCCTGCCCCATGCGCCGCGCGAGCTCGCCAACGCTCTCACTCTGCAAACCGGGATCGGCCGCCAGCCGGGTGAACGACTTGATGAAGCCCGGCGTCGGGCGCGGCTCGCGCGGCAAAAACCCAAGCGCGCGAAAATGGATGTCGAGGATCGACAGCGCACGCGATGCGGTGAGCAGCTTTGCCTCCATCGATGCCGGATCCTTGAGCTGGCCAAGCTCGGAAAGTTGCAAGCGCATGCGCACCGACTCGGAATGATTGAGCATCGCCATGCGTTCCTTGGGTTGTTGCTGGAGCTTGATGTCGAGCGCGAGACACAAGGGACGGCGGCCGCTGGTTTCGCGAAACGCGTGAGCCGTGCCGGCAGGGATCCACGCCACCATGCCCGGCAACACCGCATGCTCGTCATTTCCCACGATCAAAGTTCCGGCACCCGACAAATAACAAAGCAGCTGACCGTGGCGGTGCGAGTGCGTCTCAAGCCGATCGACTTCCGGCAAGTGACGGTGGATCCGCAACTGCATCACATCGACACCCGGCAGGCGGATGTTGATCTTTTGAAGCAGCAGTGGGCGCAGACCTTTCATGCGGGGCAGCACATTGACTCAAGCCA
>JBEINR010000148.1:0-2573 GCA_040377995.1 Akkermansiaceae bacterium
AAAATTAAACACCCCACCCACCATGCCCCTCGATCCCGTCACTCAAGTTTCCGGCCGCGCCGTTTTTATTCCAGGCGCCGACATCGATACCGACCGCATCATCCCCGCGCGTTTCATGAAGTGCGTCACTTTCGACGGACTCGGCGAATTCGCGTTCTACGATGTGCGCTTCAATTCCGAAACCGGAGAGAAAACCGATCACCCGCTCAATGATCCGCGCTTCGAAGGCGCCTCGATCCTGCTGGCTGGCGTGAACTTCGGCTGCGGCTCGTCGCGCGAGCATGCGCCACAGTCGCTCAAAAAATTCGGCTTCAACGGCGTCGTTGCCGAGTCGTTTGCGGAGATCTTCTTCGGCAACTCGACCACGCTGGCGATGCCCTGCGTGATTGCCTCGGCCGCCGACATCGCCGCACTGCGCGATGCGGTGGAGAATGATCCGGCAACCACCGTGACGATTGATGTCGATGCCCTTCGTGTGCGCAGCTCGGGCGGACTTGATTTCGCCGTGACCATGCCCGACTCAGCGCGCGACGCGCTCGTCTCCGGCCGCTGGGATCCGATCCAAGAGCTGCTCGACAGCGAATCCGCCATCGAGGCGAAGGCGCGCGAGCTGCATTATGTTTGATCCGCCCTCGGGGCATTGATCCATCACGCAAAAAAGCCGCAGCGTTCGATCGCTGCGGCTTTTTTGTTGAGTTGCGGTTATGCGCCGTGAAGGCGCCGCCACGCTTACTTGCGGGCGGCCTCTTCGCGGGCCTTGGCCTTGGCGATGACATCGTCCGAAACATTTTTCGGGCATGGCGCGTAGTGGCTGAACTCCATGGAGAACTGACCACGGCCGGAGGTCATCGTGCGAAGGTCGCCGATGTAGCCAAACATCGCGCTGAGCGGTGCTTCGGCCTTCACGCGGATGCCGCCCGGAGTTGGCTCCTGACCTTGGATCATGCCGCGGCGGCGGTTGAGGTCGCCGATGACATCGCCGACTTTTTCCTCGGGCGCGAAGACATCGAGCTTCATCATCGGCTCGAGGATTTGCGGGCCGGCCTTGGGCATCGTTTGACGATAAGCGGCCTTGGCTGCGATTTCGAAAGCGATGGATGAGGAGTCGACCGCGTGGAAGCCACCGTCGGTGAGGGTGACCTTGAAATCCAAGCAGGGGTAGCCGGCAAGAGGTCCCTTGTCGACGGAGGTCTTGAAGCCCTTGTCGACCGCTGGGATGAATTCCTTGGGAACATTGCCGCCGACGACCTTCGATTCGAAGATGAAACCGGTGCCGGGTTCGCCGGGCTCGATGGTGTAGTCGATTTTCGCGAACTGACCGGAACCACCGGATTGTTTCTTGTGGGTGTAGCTGTCGTTGACCGGCTTGGTGATGGTTTCGCGATAGGCGACCTGCGGTGCGCCTACGGTGACCTCGACCTTGTGGGTGCGCTTGAGGATGTCGATCTTGATGTCGAGGTGAAGCTCGCCCATGCCCTTGAGGATCATTTCGTTAGTCTCTTCGTCGGTTTCGACGCGGAACGAGGGATCTTCTTGGATCATCTTGCCGATCGCGTTGGCAAGTTTTTCGGCGTTGGCCTTGTCCTTCGGAGCAACGGCGATCGAGATGACGGGATCCGGGAAAACCATCGGCTCAAGCGTGGCGGGATTCTTCTCGTCGCAGAGCGTGTGACCGGTCTGGACGTTCTTGAGTCCGACGAGGGCGACAATGTCGCCGGCTTGGGCGATGTCCACTTCGTTGCGGTCGTCGGCGTGCATCTCAACCATGCGGCTGATGCGCTCGGTCTTGCCGGTGAAGGAATTAAGAACAGTGTCGCCCTTCTTGATGGTGCCCGAGTAAATGCGTGTGAAGGTGAGCGCGCCGAACTTGTCGTCCATGATCTTGAAAGCCAATCCGCGGAACGGTGCCTTCGGGTCGATGACGGCGAAGTTGCCGGTTTCGTTGCCTTCGGCATCCACTTCCGGGAGCGGCTTGACGTCGGTTGGGGCAGGAAGGTAGTCGACGACGGCGTCGAGCACGAGCTGCAGGCCCTTGTTTTTGAAAGACGAGCCGCAGTAGGTCGGGAAGAACGCGAGATCAATCGTGCCCTTGCGAATGCAGCGCTTGATGGTGTCGATGTCGGGCTCAACGCCTTCGAGGTATTTTTCCATGACCTCGTCATCTTGTTCGACGGCGGTCTCGATGAGGGAGGCGCGGTATTCCTGCGCCTTGGCCACCATGTCGGCGGGGATTTCCTCGATTTTGAAATTCTCTGGCTGACCGGATTCATCCCAGATGTGCGCCTTCATCGTGAGCAGGTCGACGACGCCGACGAAATCGGATTCGGTTCCGATCGGCAGGACCATGACGAGCGGGTGAGCACCAAGGATTTTTTTCACTTGGGCGACGACGCGATAGAAATCGGCGCCGATGCGGTCGAGCTTGTTGACATAGATGACGCGGGAAACTTTCGAGTCGTTCGCGTAGCGCCAGTTGGTTTCCGACTGGGGCTCAACGCCGCCGGATCCGCAGAAAACGCCAACGCCGCCGTCGAGCACCTTGAGCGAACGGTACACCTCGATGGTGAAGTCCA
>JBEINR010000134.1:0-2787 GCA_040377995.1 Akkermansiaceae bacterium
CGGCTTGAGCACGGATTTGTAGACTTCGCCGGATTTCGGATCGGTGCGGCGTGGGGAGGCGAGGCTGTAAACGACGCAGTCGACTTGGCCGAGGTCGCTTTTGATCGCGGCGATCACTTCGGCCTTCATCGCATCGGAGAAGGCGTCGCCATTGAATGAGCGAGCGTAGAGTCCGGCAGCGCGGGCTTCATTTTCGAATGCGGCCGAGTTGTACCATCCGGCGGTGCCGCACTTGTCGGCTTCGGCAGCTTTTTCGAAAAAGACACCGATCGTCGAAGCGCCCGAGCCGAAAGCGGCGGCGATGCGCGAGGAGAGGCCGTAGCCAGTGGAGGAGCCGATCACGAGGACCTTCTTCGGGCCGTTGGCGATGGGGCCGCGATTTTTCACGACGGCGATTTGCTCGGCAACATGCTTGGCGCAACCGACCGGGTGAGCGGTGGTGCAGATGAATCCACGGACTTTGGGTGTGACGACCATATGTACGCGAAATTATCCGTCAGCCGCCTGATGGCAATCATGATTTGGTGGCGATCCTCCTAACCAACGCGTGCTTGCCGCTGGCTGCCCGAGGGTTTAACCAAGGGCATGCCTTTGCTGCTCGGAGTCAACATCGATCATGTCGCCACGCTGCGTCAGGCGCGCTATGCGGGCAGTGAGTGGGCGCACAATGCCGAGCCAAGCCCGCTCGATGCCGCGCACGATGCGTTGGTTGGTGGGGCCGATTCCATCACGGTTCATGTTCGCGGAGACCGCCGTCACATGCAGGAGGTCGATGTCATCCGGATCCGCGCCGAGGTGCCGCTGCCATTAAATTTTGAAATGGGCGTGACCGATGAGATGCTCGGTATGGCCAAAAAGATCAGGCCTGACTTTGCGTGTTTGGTGCCCGAGACGCGGCAGGAAATCACCACCGAGGGTGGGCTTGATGTGGTGGAGGGATTTGCAAAAACCCGTGATGCAGTTGCGGCTTTGAAAGGCGAGGGGATCAAGGTCAGTTTGTTCATCGATCCCGATGATGCACAGGTCGAAGCTGCGGCGCGATGTGCGGCCGACATGATCGAGTTGCACACTGGATGTTTTGCCAACGCCCAGGGCGATCAGGTCGAGCACGAGTTGGAACGCCTTCGTCGTGCGGCGGTGATCGGTCATCAACTTGGACTGCAAGTGAATGCCGGGCATGGCATCAACTACCGCAATGTTCATCTTATGATGAGCGTACCGCATTTGGCGGAACTCAATATCGGTCACAGCATCATTGCACGGGCATTGAAGGTTGGCCTCAGCACTGCGGTGGGTGAGATGAAACAATTGATGGTGGGATACAAGGATCAGGTATCATGAGAGTCGCGGGCATTGGCATCGACATTGTGGAAATCGCGCGGATCGCCGAGAGCATCGAGCGCCATGGTGAGTCTTTTTTGTCGCGATTGTTCACGGCAAATGAGCGAGCTTATTGCGAATCACGTGCGATGCCGGCCATGCACTATGCGGCGCGATTTGCGGCCAAGGAAGCGGTGGCCAAGGCATTTGGTACGGGCATTGGCGAGCGTGCGGCATTTCTGGATTTGGAAATCATCAACAACTCCGCCGGTGCGCCGCAGGTGGTGCTGGGCGGCTCCGCCAAAATGCATGCGGACGATTGCGGAATCACGGAAATCCAGGTAAGCCTCACCCATTCGCGCGACTACGCTGCGGCCAATGCCGTAGTGATCATCGGATGATCGTTTCTTTGCTAAACCATTTCACCATCCAAGCCATTCGATGCAACGCCCACGCCGCAACCGCCGCAGCTCCGCCATCCGCTCGATGGTGCGCGAGACATCCCTCGAGGTTTCGAATCTCATCCTGCCGCTGTTCTTTCACGAGGATGCCGAGGATGTGGCGATCGAGTCGATGCCCGGAGTGACGCGCTGGTCGCTGCAAGGCTTGGTGCGCGAGGCGGGCGAGGCCCACGCGCTTGGCATTCCGGCGGTCGTATTGTTTCCAAAGATCAATGAGTCGCTTAAGTCATCCGACGCAAAAGAGGTCTACCGCGAGCACGGCCTCGTGCCGAAGGCGATTCGCGCGATCAAGGCGGCGCATTCTTCGTTGTGCGTGATCACCGATGTCGCGCTCGATCCCTACAACAGCGACGGCCACGACGGCATCGTGAAGAAAAACGCCGATGGTTCGCTGGTCATTTTGAACGACGAGACCGTCGATGTGCTGTGTCGTCAGGCCCTGTGCCATGCGCGTGCCGGTGCCGACATCGTAGCGCCATCCGACATGATGGATGGTCGCGTCGGTGCAATCCGCGAGGCCTTGGATGCTGAAGGTTTCACCGATGTTTCGATTTTGAGCTACACCGCCAAATACGCGTCGGCTTTGTATGGTCCGTTTCGCGGTGCGCTCGATTCCGCGCCGAAGGATGGCGACAAAAAGACCTATCAGATGGACCCGGCCAATGTGGTCGAAGCCTTGCGCGAGGCTGGACTCGATGAGGCTGAGGGTGCCGACATGCTGATGGTGAAACCTGCGAGCCTGTACCTTGATGTCATTTCAAAGCTTCGCGAATCAAGCTGCCTGCCGATTGCGGCCTATCAAGTGAGCGGCGAGTATTTGATGCTCAAGAGCGCATCGGCCGGTGGATGGATCGACGAGCGCGCGGCGGTGATGGAGTCGTTGATTTCGATCCGGCGCGCTGGGGCATCGATGATTTTGACCTATTTCGCCAAGGATGCGGCGCGGTGGCTGAGGGAGGGGGATGTGATTTGACCACTGATTGCGCTGATTGACTGATTGAAGAGA
>JBEINR010000078.1:0-4434 GCA_040377995.1 Akkermansiaceae bacterium
GCGGCCAGTCGAGCGAGCGCTTGGCGAACCACGCCGAAGGTACCTTTTGGTTTGTACTGCCGACCCTGCCGATGTTTTTGATTCTTCCGTGGATGTGGCGCCATGGCTGGGGCTTTTGGTCGGCGCTGGGCTTGAACTGCCTCATCACCGCCGCGCTTTTTTGGATCATGGTGGCGGTCCTGCGGCGTTTCGGCATCGACCTGATGCCGGGCTGACCGCAGCCATGGCGAACCCTCTCCTTGTACTGGCACTTCGTGTTTTTCGTGGTTTGAACTTTTGTTGCCGGCACCAGGCCCAGCCACAATTGGCGACACCATCGACTTTGGGCTTGTCAGCGGGCTCAAAACCTGCTTGATTCCTTGGCCCGCCCCGAGTATTGGGCGACAATCCTCCAACCTCCACAGACTTGAGCGAAAAAGTTCCGTCACCGCAGCCAGAGAACGTGATACCGTTCGGGCAAGATCGGCCGGATTCGCGATTTCCCGGTTCTCCTATGAAAAGCGACCTCCTCGAAAAGGCATCTGAAATTGTCACCGACCCCCTCGTATTGATCAACCTCGTGTCGCAACGCGTGCGCCAGTTGAACAGTGGTCGTTCGCCTCTTATTCCCGTCCGCCCGAGCATGGGGGTTGCGGACATCGCCCTCACGGAAATCATCGAGGGCAAGATTCAGTTGGTCGAGAAGGCTGAGGCGTGATCGCCTTTGCTTCTGGCCTTGAGATTTCATGAGTGCGGAAATCGCCACCAACCGGAAGGCCGGACGCGATTTTCATATCCTTGAAAAGTTCGAGGCTGGCATCGAACTGAAGGGCACCGAGGTCAAATCGATCCGTGCCGGCAAGATCAATGTTTCCGATGCGTTTGCCCGCATCGAAGGCAACCAGGTCTTTCTTTACGGTTGCGACATCCAGCCATGGCAAACCGCCGGCGAGTGGTTCAACCACATGCCCAAGCGCCCGCGTCGTTTGCTTTTGCACAAACGCGAAATTCTCAAGCTCGCCGCCGCGACCGCGATCAAGGGCTGCACGCTGCCGCTGCTGCGGATGTATTGGAAGAACCGGCGGGTAAAGGTCGAGATCGGTGTCGGCAAGGGCAAGACGCACTCCGATCAGCGTCAGGACCTGAAGAAAAAAGTTGAACTTCGCGAAGCGCAGCGCGAGATGGCGCGCTTTAATCAGCGCTAGAGAAAAAGCAACTCACTCCGGCGTGGGCTCTTCGGCTTTTGGCCGCACAGGCGGATCCGTTGGGGGGCGCGCGACAACCGGCGCAGGCTCGGATGGATTGGCGGGCGGTGCCGAAGCAGAAGCTTTGAGTTCGTTATCCTGCGGCATCGTGAGCATGTCGGGCAGGCGCAATCCGTCATCCGGCATCGCAGGCTTCGATGGCTCGGGCGCGGCCTCGGGCACGATCGTCGCGACCGGAGCAGTCTCAGTGGGTTTGCTTGCCGCCGCAGGTTTTGCGAGCTCGGGCTCGGGTGGTTTGGGCTCGGGAGCTTTGGGCTTGAACAACGAACACGCAGGCAAGCACGCAAGGCACAGCGCGGCCATGCTGCTTGTGAAAAATTTTCCGAATGTCCAATCGGCTCGCATCGACTCCAACAAGCAAAGCTTCTCAAACCGCAGCGCGCAAGGTCGAAGCCGGATTTCGACGAGTGATATCTATCGAGCGCTGATTGCAGAGCAGGAGAGGTTAGCAGTCAGCGGGATGATGAAAAAGCGACTTCTTCGATCACAACTCAATCAACGGACCTTTGCGGAGAAAGGTCCCTGCCAATGGAAAAGCCGCTTCTTCGTCTTGTGTCTTCTGTCTTGTGTCTTCAAGTCTTCTGTCTTCCCCCCACTTGAACCTTGAAACTCTCTTTCATCACCCGATTCTACGCGGCATGCAGATTCGATCCGCCGACCTGGTCACCAGTGCAAGCGATCTAGGCGGATGCCCGGATTGGGATATGCCGGAATTCGCACTGATCGGCCGCTCGAATGTCGGCAAGTCGTCGTTGATCAACCTGCTCACCGGCCGCAACGGTTTGGCCAAAGTTTCGGCAACGCCGGGCAAGACGCGGCTGATGAATTTTTTCCTGATCAACCAGCAATGGAGTCTCGTCGATCTGCCTGGCTACGGATTTGCAAAGGTCGCCAAAGATGAAGCCCACGCCTTCAATGAACGCTCGGGCGATTACATCGGTCGCCGTGCGAGCTTGCGCTGCGTGCTGGTGCTGATTGATTCGCGCCACCCACCGCAGCGCATCGACATGGACTTCATCGAATGGCTAAGCGGCACGGGCGTGCCATTCGTGATCGTGTTCACCAAAGCCGACAAGCAGTCTGCCGGAAAAACTCGCGCCAACGCCGCTGTTTTCCGCGAGCATGTCGCCGCCCGCATCGGAGTGGAGCCGGAAATCCTAGTCAGCTCGGCGGTTTCGCGCGAGGGCCGGGGCGATGTGATGAAGTTCATCGAGAGCCGCCTTGCAGGAAATCCGTGAGTTTCTCCCGGCGAATTCGCCAACCGTTGGCAGCGGGGAAACATTAGCGAGTGGATCTTTTATGCGACTGGTAACCTTGATGTTGGCAATGTGCCTCTGCGCCACCGCCCGGCCGTGGAGCGAGGATGTGATTTATTTTGTGATGGCGGACCGCTTCCGCGATGCCGACACATCCAACAACATTCCGAAGGACAGCGATCCGAAGCTTTACGATCCGACGCAGGAAAACATCAACCTCTACCATGGCGGCGACCTGCGCGGATTGGAAAAAGCCATCAAGACCGGATACTTCAACGACCTCGGCGTCACCGCGCTGTGGCTCACACCCGTGCTCAAGAATGTGTGGAGGTCGGGCTATGATTTGGGCGGATGGAAATCCGGCTACCATGGTTACTGGACACAAGACTGGCTCGACATTGATCCGCACCTCGTGAGCCGCGAGTCGCTCGACGGAAAGCCCTACAGTGATGATGCGAATGGCCGCATGGAGCACTATCGAGATTTTGTGAAACTCGCGCACAGCAAGGGCATCAAGGTCATCCAGGATGTCGTGCTCAATCACGCCGGCCCGGTGTTTTACTACGATGCCGACAACGACGGCGTGTTCGACGAAGGCGAGAAAGACGAATGGGTGCAGCCGTACATGCGCGATGGATATCACGCCAACGCCAAGTGGGCGGATGTGCCGCGCTGGAATGTGGCGAAGGTGCAACCCGATGGTCCGCGCGAGTTGTTGGGCAAAACGATTGAAACGCGAGGCTCGCTGGCACGCTTGGAAAGCTATGGCCGCAAGGGGTTTTCTCCTGATAGCCTCGGCAAGACCGATGGCGAGGAGGTCGCCTGTGATTTCTTTTCGCTGCGCGATTTCTGGACCGATCCCAAAGGCGAGCACTTCGATGCACTCGTCGATGAGTTTGTGACCATCTATGATTTTTACCTCGGCCATGTTGGCGTCGACGGACTGCGCATCGACACGATCAAGCATGTGCACCACGAATTCTGGGATGCCTTCACTGAGCGGCTCAGGTCGCGCCTCGGCGCAAAGGCCGCCGACAAGTTGCTCTTTGGCGAAATCTACGACGGCAACCCGGAGATCCTCGGGCGCTACACCTGGCGCTCGGATTGGCCCGCAAGCAAGGAGCCGGCGCTCGACGGCGTGCTTGATTTCCAATTCTGCTTCAGCGCGCGCGAATACCTGCGCCATCCCGACGGCCAATACGGCTCGCCTGCCGCACTGGAAAAAGCCTTGCTCACCCGCACATCAAACGACTCGAAAGGCCGCCCGGTTTACAACCCCAATCCCGGACCCGACGGACTCAACGCGCAGCAGAAAATAATCACCTTCATCGAAAACCACGATGGCCTCAACCGCTTCCGCGTCGCTGGCGTGAGCGAACGCCGCAACCGCCTCGCCCAAGGCCTCGTGCTCACCTTGCCCGGCATCCCGTGCATCTACTACGGCACCGAACACGCCACGCCCGATGCGGACGGCAAGATCGGCGAGGACGGCGAAACCGGACGCTTCACTTATTTTCCACGCCATGGCGCGCCACCCATCGACGAAGTAAAACAATCCGCCTCGTTCAAAGAAATTTCCGCACTCACCTCATTGCGCGAAAAACTGCCCGTGCTCCGAACCGGCTCCTTCATCCCGCTGTGGACCGATTCGGGTGATGACTCAAGCGACGACGGCGTGCTCGCCTACGCCCGCGCCAGCGAGGATGGCGAATCATTTGCCGTGGTCGTGATCAATGCCTCCGGCGAAGCGCGCGTGACCGGTACCGCGAATCAGGCAATGAACCTCCCCGCATCACTCAAGACCCACGGCAAACAACTGCGCCCGGTGCTGACCATTGGCGCGGAAAGCACGGGCCACGCCGTGAACTTCGATGCCGCAGGCCCGCTGCGCCTGCCCGTGCCCGCCGACAGCCTGGTTATTTATCAAGCCGAGC
>JBEINR010000121.1:0-3097 GCA_040377995.1 Akkermansiaceae bacterium
CACCTGCGAGTTTTGCGACGCGCACCGAGAGCATGTCGTTGTCGCCAAATTTCAATTCCTCGACCGCGACCGAATCATTCTCGTTGATGATGGGCAAAATGCGCGGCTCGGAGAGCAGGCGCGTGAGCGTGTCGGAAACATAGGCCGCGCGTTCGGGCGTGGCGAGATCGGCGGCAGTCAGCAAGACTTGCGCGACCGTGATGTCGAAGTTTGCAAAGAGGCTGCTGTAAGTTTGCATCAACCTTGCCTGACCCACCGCAGCGCAGGCCTGGCGCGTGGCGGTATCGGTCGGATACTCGGCGAGGCCAAACGCGGACACGCCCGAACCGACCGCGCCGGAGGAAACAAACAGGCAGCGGTGGCCGGCTTGGATCAGGCCCGCGATGGCCGCAACCAAATGCACCAAGGCGGCGCGGTCGAGCGTGCCATCGGCGGATTTCGTGAGCACGCCAGTGCCGGCTTTGATGACGGTGAGATCGGGAATCATGACAGTTTCGCCCGCAGGCAAGGGGGACTTGATAAACCGAATCGACGCATCACGCCAGCGCAAGATGGGGGGATGAAGAGTTATTGGTTATTTGTGATAGGTTATTGGGGAGGAAGAAGCCGCTTCTTCAAGGGAGCGTGGGCATCTTGCCCGCCTCTTCAATTCTGGTAGGGCGATGCGGCCTTGCGGCGCCGACTCTTTTAGAAAAGATTTACCGCAAAGCCGCAAAGGTCGCCAAGGAACGCTGAGGGAGGAGTGATTGGAGGGCGCAGGAAAAAGCCGCTTCTTTAAAAGAGGGGCACGGGCGGCCCGCCCGTGTCTTATATTGATTCTTGCATCTTTCACCAAAGCGGCCTCGTGGCGCCGATTCTTATGGTGTGAGAAAAGATGAGGAAGAAGGGCATGGCGGTTGGAAACCGCCGCCACGTGCCGCCACGAGCTCTGGCAGCTCGGCGAGGGACATGATGAAGGCATCGGCGCCGGCCTTTACTTTTGGGCGCACGGCGTAGCGGCCGAAGCCGATGACCATGTCGGCATCGCCCTTGACCTCGAGGTCGCTCGCGCCATCGCCTACGAGGATCACGAGATCGGCATTCGTTTCCTCGCGAAGTTGACGCACGACAGCATTCTTGCCCTTCGTGCGCGAAGTCGGGCATGCTTCGTTGAATCCGGCATAGCTGCCATCGTGGTGAAATTTCAATTCCACCGCCTCGACGCGATCGATGCCGAGAAAGTCGGCCAGAGGAAGAATCGCCTGGGTGAAACCACCGCTCACGATCGCAATCTGCCAGCCGGCATTTTTGAGCGCATCGATCGTCGCCAGCGCCGTCGGTTCGACCGTGTCGATGTACTGGCGCCCGATCGCTTCGAGCTCGGATTTGGTCGGGCAAATCATGTCGAGACGCCGTGCGAAAATGGCTTCCATCGGCGTGCCACCCTCCATCGCGGCGGTGGTCATTTCCTCGACCTCTCTGAAAACTGCAGGTCCGCGCAGGCGGCCAAGTTCGTCGATGCCTTCAATCGCCGAAAGCGTGGAATCGCAGTCAAAGAGAAGCAGTCGCGCAGCCATGCGTTTAGCTGAGTGGAAAGCGGCGGGCTTGTGAAGGTGAATTCGCCGCGTGTGGGGAAAAAGCGTGAGGGGTGTTTGGAAATTTTGATATAGCGGCGACCGGGGAAGAGAAAGACGGCGACCGGTGATCGCCGCTACGATGAACACAAAAAAGCCGGACAGGTTTCCCTGCCCGGCTTTTGTTGATGGATTGGATGTGCGGCGACCGGTGATCGCCGCCACGATGGATTACATCATGCCGCCCATTCCGCCCATGCCGTGGTCATGGCCATGGCCGCCGGCTGCAGGAGCTTCCTTGGCCGGGAGGTCGGTGATGAGGCACTCGGTGGTAAGCAGGAGGCCGGAGATCGACGCTGCATTTTGCAGCGCGGTGCGGGTCACCTTGGTCGGATCGACAACACCCGAGGCAATGAGGTCCTCGAACTTGTCGGTCGCGACGTTGTAACCTTCGGCACCTTTGCCGCTCTTGACGCGCTCGACGATGAGCGCGGCTTCACGACCGGCATTGGCAACGAGCTGGCGAAGCGGAGCTTCGACGGCGCGCGACACGATGCCGGCACCGGTCTGCTCGTCGCCCGCGAGGCCAAGGTCCTTGACGGCGGCGTGAGCGCGGATGAGCGCGGTGCCACCACCGGCGACGATGCCTTCTTCCACGGCCGCACGGGTCGCGTGAAGGGCGTCTTCGACGCGGGCCTTCTTCTCCTTCATTTCGGTTTCGGTCGCGGCGCCGACATTGATGACGGCCACACCGCCGGCGAGCTTGGCGAGGCGCTCCTGGAGCTTCTCGCGGTCGTAGTCGCTGGTGGTTTCCTCGATCTGCTTGCGGATCTGGTTGACGCGGCCGGTGATCGCTTCGGAGGTGCCGCCGCCTTCAACGATGACGGTGTTTTCCTTGCTGATGTTGACGCGCTTGGCTTGGCCGAGGTCGCTGAGTTCGACCGACTCGAGCTTGATGCCGAGGTCTTCGGTGATCACGCGGCCACCGGTGAGGATGGCGAGGTCTTCGAGCATGGCCTTGCGGCGGTCGCCAAAGCCTGGGGCCTTGACGGCGGCGATGTTGAGGATGCCGCGCAGCTTGTTGACCACGAGGGTGGCGAGGGCTTCGCCTTCAACATCTTCGGCGATGATGAGGAGCGGCTTGCCGGTCTTGGCGACCTTCTCAAGCAGCGGGAGCATGTCCTTGAGCGAGGAGATTTTCTTCTCGTTGATGAGGATGTAGGCGCTCTCGAGCAGGGCTTCCATGCTCTCGGGGTTGGTCACGAAGTAAGGGCTGAGGTAGCCTTTGTCGAACTGCATGCCTTCCACCACATCGAGGGTGGTTTCGATGCCTTTCGCTTCCTCGACGGTGATCGTGCCGTCCTTGCCGACCTTGTCCATCGCCTCGGCGATGATGCTGCCGATTTCCTTGTCGGAGTTTGCCGAGATCGATGCGACCTGAGCGATTTCCTTCGCGTCGGAAACCTTCTTCGAGAGCTTCTTGAGCTCGGCGACGATGGCCTCGGTGGCCTTCATGATGCCGCGCTGAAGCGAGATCGGGTTGG
>JBEINR010000046.1:0-6301 GCA_040377995.1 Akkermansiaceae bacterium
AGCAGCAGGTTTCGTTCGCGTGGGGACATGGTTGCAGGATGGGGCAAAATTTTAGGGATCGCGGTAGCGGTGTTTGCCCGATGAGCAATGCCGCAGGAGTGGTAAATTGTCGCTTATTCCTGGGCTTCTTCGGTCGGCAACTCGCCGGTGAAGACAAATTCCCAGCCGCGATTCGACTGGTTTGGTTGGGGAGTTTGCCAGGTAAATTGGGTGAGTTCGTTGTGTTTCGTGAGCGCGAGGCTGAAGGCGTTGACCGACTCGAGCTTGGGCGCCTCGCCAATGAGCTTGATTTCCGTTGCGCTGATATCGGCGGTTTTGAGGCGGAGTCCGCTATTGGGCGGAATGCAGGAGGTGATGCGGGAAAGGATATCGACGGGGGCGTGGGTGCGGTCGATCGCATGGGCGAGCTCATCCCATTTGGCGGCGTGTTGTGTGTAGGCCTCGATGTTGGGCGCGGCCTCTTCGGCCTTGGCAAGGAGCTTGCGGGTTTGGGAGGAGGTCTGCCAGAGGCCGAAAAGGAACCATCCGATCAGGCCGAGGTACACGAGAGCTGCAGCGGCGGCAGCGCTGATGATGGCGCGGCGGCGTTGGGCGGTGCGGCGGGCGGCGCGGACATCGGCCGGCAGGAGCTTGCTGAGCGGCGATGGCGGAACAGGCAGCGGGCGGGGCTCGACTTCGGGCGGCAGCCCGAGCGCATGGCCGAAGGGCTCGACTTCGGCGCGATCCAGAGCTGCCCAAACTTTCACGCGGGTCGGCTCGGCATCGAGCCCTTGCATGGAAAGCTGGGCGAGCGAGAGGCGGATTTCACGGGCGAGCGCGGCATCGGGCAATTTCGCATCGACCGAGGTCGCTTGGCAGTAGGCGAGCTTGCCGTGGTGGTAGAGCGCGAACACCCAGCGGCCGAATTCTTTCCAAACTGCGAGCGAGTTGCCATCGACATGAAACGCGCGCGGCGCAATGTCGAAGCCACTTGGCGAACGAGGCGGAAGTTCCTCGTCGCTTGGCGATTTGAGAAACACCGAAAGCAAAGCGGTGTTTTCCGCTTCGCGGGCGATCACGAACACATCAGTGAGCTGGCCAGCCATCGGATCGGGGCGCAGGCCAAGGCGCTCGGCATGCAGCGCGGCGAGATCGGCAAAAAGCGACTCATCATCGCTGGTCACGCGCATCGGCACCGCGGTAAGCGACTTCACCGGGAAGAACATCGTCAGCTCGCCGGGCGGCAAATTGGCAAGCCCGGAGGCCATCGCCGTCGCGACCGATTCGCGCGCTTGGTAGCCGGTCTCGCCCGTGCCGGACCAGACTTCCCAAGCGTCTTCGCCGGGGATCAGTAGCACATGTTCGATAGGTTTGCTCACGGGATGATTTCTTCGTTGCGTTGCAGGAGGGCCAATTTGCCAGTTCGATTGCGAACAATCACGCTGATTTTTCGTTTACATCCATCGGCCTGGCCGAGGCTCTCGATGTGGGTGGTGGTGTCATTGACGGTGAAGCGGCGGGCGATGTCGGGCCGGGCGGCGGAATCGAGGCCTAGGAGCTGGAGGGCGGCGGCGGCATTTTCGAAAGGTTGGTCATCATCCGTGTCACGAATGCCGTCGGGGCCGCAAACTGTCTCTGGAATGATCTCCGCCTGGCTCGGGTTGCACTCGGCGGCGGCGGCGATAAGCTCGGCAGCGGCCTCATTGAGGTCGAGGGGTCCCCCGCTCCAGACCGTGAACCACTCACGCCAATCCGGGCGGGCTTCCTCGACCAGGTCCATGCCGCGCACGAGGCGGACCTCCGAAATGTCGTAAAAGGGCCGGTTGAAGGGCTGGTTGATCCGGCCGGCGGATTCGTAATCCTTCACCTCGGCGCCGTTGAGGGCGACATTGTCATCGGGGTCGACCCAATCGCAGAGCGCGTCGGCGGTGGCCATCGCGTCATCGAGGCTGAGGCCCCAACCGGTGAAAATTTCGCGTAGCAGCGGTTTATCTTCCTGGAGGATGATCGCGTTGATGTTGAAGCGCGCGCCTTCGGAGGTCATTTTGACTTCGAAGCCTTCGCCGCTGTTTTCATTGAATTGACGGAGGATTGGATCGCTGCGTTTCACGATCGGGTTGCATGCGATGGCGATGCCTTTTTCCGCGACTTGCCTAGCGTGCGAACCATGAATTTTTGCCGAGGCGAGTTCCATGTCGAACGAGATCACGCGCAACGCCGCCATCGAGGCGAGGCCGAGAATCGCGATGAGCCAGATCACCGCCAGCAGCGCCATGCCGCGGGGTCTGCGATGTCGGGAAATCGTGCGGGTGGAGGTCATTGTTTTTCCGGTCGGTTTTCGCCTCCGGGGTTGATGTTGATTTCCGGCAGGCCCACCGAGCCGCCGCCGTCTTGGCCGTCCGCAGGTTGGCCATCGGGGGTTTCGGCATTCGGGTTTTGGTTTTGAGTCGCTCCTTGCGTCATTTGGCGCATCACCACTTCCGGGTTGAGGCGTGGCGGGATCCAAAAAATTTGGCGGATCTCTTCGCCTTTCGCGCCCATCGCCATGGTGACTTCGATTTGCAAGGGCAGCCGACCTTGGTTGTGCCAGTCGAATTGCCATTCCATCGAGCGGCCATCGAGCACGCGCCATTCGAAATAGGAAACATCCTCGAGCAGCACAATTTCGGCGAAGGGTTTTTCCTTGAGCGCGCTCATCGTGCTTTGCTCGGAGTCTTCGAGAATTTCGTTTTCGTAGTAGCGCAGCACGATGTCGAGAAATCCGCTGCGGCGCTTGACGGTTGAGAGCTGCACTGCCTTGGCGATGCGTTCGCCGCCGGACCAGTTGAAGCCGAGCGGAACATTTTGCAATGTGAGGTCGGAAAGGTAATGCGAACCTTTGTCATCGACCTTCAAATCGAGGCGCGCATTGCCGGGCAGCGATGCGAAGCGGCGGCCGAGCAGTTCGAAAAACGCCTGTTGCCGCATTTCCTCATTCTGCGTTTCGACAATCGTTTTGCCGAGAGCCAGCGAGGTGCGCGCGATGCCAACCACCATGCCGACGATGATACTCAGCAAGCCGACAGCGATCACCACCTCGAGCAAGGTGAAGCCGAGACGCTTGCGTGATAACGGTGAAATTTTCATGGCTGGTACATCATGCCGTAACGCCATGTTTCGGCGCTGCGTTCCTGCGATCGGCCATTCTCGACCCACTTTGCCTTGATGCGAATAAGGAACATGTCCTGCAGTTGTTGACCTTCCTCGTTGAGCAAATCTTCGATGCGTTCGATGTTCGTCTCGAGCTCGACGCCGGTTTCGCCGATCTCGATCGTGTCGGAGCCTTCATCGATCACTGGTTGTGAAAGTGCTTCCTCAAGCGCGCTGTCGAGAATGCGCGTGATGCGCAACTCGCTTTGCGCGAGCGACGCGGTGGCGGCCATGCGGTTAAGCGCAACGGTGAATCCCGTCGCGGCCATGCCGAAGACCGCGAGAGCGAGGATCATCTCGAGCAGCAGGAAGCCGGACTTCCGGATGGGATTGATCGCGTTCATCGTGCTTCAATTTCGCTTTCGCGGATGGCGGCGGTGAGCGGTTCGTAGGTGTCGGCGGACCAGCTTTGATCGAGCGCCAGTTTCACGGAAAGCGGTTCGCAAAGGCCCTCGGGATCAAAGCGCCAGATGTGCACATCTTCCTTCACGGTATCGAGCCATTGCTTCGAATCCCAACGGCGAACAAACACGCTCATGCCATCCTTGAGGCGGAATTCCTCGCGCGTGGCGGAGGCATCGCTTTGGATTTCCGCATCGCGCTTTTTGGATTTCCGCAAAGGTCGACCCGCTTCGGCAAGTGGCAGCATGCGCACGCGGTCGGTGCGAAACTCCAAGGCATACGGCGTCTGATGCAGCATCGATGTGACCCGCGCGCGCTTGGCGAGCAACTCGATTTCTCCCGACGCGCGTCGCAGCGAATGCTCGTCGGACGAATAAACCATCAGGCCCACCGCGCCGCCCATGACGACGGCCGCGATTGCGAGTACGACGACAAGTTCGATGAGCGTGAATCCGCGGCGGAGGTCAGTCGTCTTGACTGCTGAGGTCATCGGGAGTGTTTTCCATGCCATCGGGACCCTTGCTCAGGATCTCGAATTCATTGACGCGCTTGCGGCCGGGAAAGCGGTAGTTGTAGGGCGAGTCCCATGGGTCGAGCGGGATCTTGCTCATGACTTGCACCCAGCGGCGCGGCACCGGCGTGCTGGTCGGCTTTTCTTGGAGCGACTTGAGGCCCTGCTGGCTGGTCGGGTAGCTGCCGGCGTTGAGCTTGTACATTTGCAGCGCGCTTTCGAGGCTCTTGAAGTCGGCCTCGACCTGCTTGAGTTTGGCCGCATCGCCGATGCCGCGCATCGCGAAGATCGCGCCGCCGAGGATCATGGCGATGATCCCGAGCACGATGACCATTTCGAGGAGGGTGAAACCTTTACGGCGACGGGTGGATGGGGTGGTGGAGATTTTCATGAAACGGGAATGAGCTTGCGGCGGAAGCCTCGCACGAAAGGGAATGCCACGCGATGCCAAATTTGTCGGCAAAATCCGCGGAATTTCCCAGGCTTTGCGGTTGAAATTCCGCAGATCTGGCATTCGATGGGGATCCAGGCCGGTTTCATGAGTGCAGCGAATTTCAGGATCAAGCTCCGCGAGGTGCCCCATCAACCCGGGGTCTACCTGATGAAGGACCATCTGGGCTCGATCATCTATGTCGGCAAGGCACGCGACCTCAAGCGGCGGGTCTCGAGCTATTTCATGCCCTCGCGCAAGATGCGGGCCGACATCAAGACCCGCGCGCTGATCGATTCGATCCATGATTTCGAGATTCATGTCGTGCGCAACGAGGAGGAGTCGCTGTTGCTCGAGGGAAAGCTCATCAAGGACTACCGGCCGCGCTACAATGTCGCTTTTCGCGATGACAAACGCTTCCTGCTCGCGCGTGTACGGCTGGCGGATCCGTGGCCGCGCTTTGTGACGACGCGGGTGAGAAAAGAGGATGGCTCAAAATACTTCGGGCCATTTCCGCATTCGAGTGCGTTGAACCACACGCTCGAGTGGCTCAACCGCAGCCTTGGCTTGCGCGTGTGCCGACCGACCGATCCCGGCGAGGCGGAATACCGCCACTGCAATGCCGACATCATCCGCAACTGCTCGGCGCCCTGCGTTGGGCGCATCTCGCGCGAAGAATATCTCGCGAAGGTCGAAGAGGCTTGCCGGATCCTTGAGGGCAAGGGCAAGCGCGACTTGTTCGACGGACTGCGCAAGGACATGGAGACCTCAGCCGAGGCGATGGATTTCGAACGCGCCGCAACGCTGCGCGACATTTTGCAGAACTTGGAAAAAACGCTCACGCCGACACGACAATTCAGCCGCGGGCGTGGGCTGCCGAGCACGGTGAAGCCGCTTGAAGATCTCGCCGAGCTTGGCGAAGAGCTTGGCCTCGCAGGGCCACCGCGCGTGATGGAGTGCTTCGATATCTCGAATGTTTCCTCCAACCACATCGTCGCGTCGATGGTGCGCTTCACCGATGGCAGACCCGACAACCAAAACTACCGGCGCTATCGCATCAAGACCGTCGAGGGTCAGGATGATTTCGCATCGATGGCCGAAGTCATTCGCCGACGCTACTCGCGCATCCTGCTGGAAAATGTCGGCGCCGCACCGGACATCGCCGACTCGCAAGAGGATGCGGTCGAGGCATTGCGGCGCTTAGCGCGCGAGGGTCGGGCGCGGATCGTGCTGCCGGATTTGGTGATCGTCGATGGCGGCAAAGGTCAGCTGGGAATGGCGGTGAAAGAACTGCGCGCCTTGGGTTTGCATGAGCTGCCGGTGATCGGATTGGCCAAGCAGCATGAGGAAATTTTTGTTCCGGGCAAAAGCCAGTCGATCCGTTTGCCGCATGATCGTGGCGCCTTGAAATTGCTGCAGCGCATTCGCGACGAGGCTCACCGTTTTGCCAACAACTACAATGCTCTGCTCTATCGTCGGCGGATGCGCGAGAGCTTGCTCGACGATTGCCCGGGCATGTCGGCCGCGAGAAAACAACGCCTGCTCAAAAAGTTTGGCAGCGTCGCACGCATCCGCCGTGCGAGTGCCGAAGAGATCGCAAGCCTGCCGGGGATTTCCGTTCGCTCAGCGCAGGCCTTGCTCGATCATCTCGGCGGGTGAAGGGGGGCCTGAAATGTAAAGCATAGGCGGCCCTTTTCTGAATCACAACGGCACCACGAGCCCCTCGGCTTCTGCGAGTTTTTTCTGGTTCTCGTCAAAGGTGAGGAACCGATGAGCTTTCACGATGAGGG
>JBEINR010000090.1:0-3793 GCA_040377995.1 Akkermansiaceae bacterium
CCAACTGGATTTTTTCCGGCACGACGCAGGCACCGAGCACCCGTGCATCGGCGCTCAGCAAAAGCAGGCCAGCCGCATCCATGCCATCGAGCGCGACCCGCTCGAGCAGGTTCGCTCCCGCGCCACCGATGCCGATGATTTTGACGGATGCAGGATCGACGATCGGGCGGCTTGCTCGCGAGTGGGAGATCATGGACTGGTGAAATGCAGAGGTTGCGGGACGGTGGAAAAATTTTCTCAATTGCCGAAGGGCCAGAACATCCGTGCGATGCGGCCAAAAAATCCGGGCGGCGATACCCGCTCTGCCTCAACGATCAAGGCGTAGCGGATGAGGCCGATCGCAGTCGCGTAGCGAGGATCGCGGAAGCTCGCTTGGATGCCGCTGATCTCCGGGGGCTCGGGGCGGTAGATGTCGCGGCCGAAGACCTGATAGGCCAACTCATCGAAACCGCGCATGAGGCTGGTGCCGCCGGTAAGAAAAACTCCCGCGCCGACCGCGTCGATCGATCCCTCGGGCAGTTGGCGCAGCACGAGGCGCAAAGTTTCTTCCAAGCGCTGGCGGATCGTTTCGTTGAGCACGGCGCGGCTCACCTCGACTTCGGCAAAACCGCGATCGTCGTGAAGGCGCGCGGTCCCGACCGATTTCGCCGGATCACCCGAGGCATCGCCTTCGGTGACCTTGAGCTGCTCAGCTTTGGAAAACGGCAAGCTCGTGACGAGGTGAATGTCGTTGGTCACATGATCGCCGCCAACCGGAATGCAGCCCGAAGCGGTGATCACGCCGCCGAGGTAGAGCGCGTAATCGGTCGTGCCGCCACCGATGTCGATGACCAAGGCGCCATTTTCGCGGTGCTCGCGGTTGAGCGCCATCTGCGCGGTGGCAATCGGCGAAAAGACGATGTCGTCGACCTCGAGCGGCATTTCCCTGACGAGCTTGATGCTGTTCTGGATGCGCGTGCCGATGCCATGGACGACATGGAAATCCGCCTCCACGGTTTTGCCAAAGAGCCCCACCGGAGAGGTCGAGTGCTCCAACCCATCGAGCCAGTAGTTGCGGATGATCGGGTGGATGTAAACATGGTCGGCCGGGATGTGGACCTCGCGGGCAATCGTGCGAGCCTCTTCGACATGCTCGGGGCCGACGACCGGTTCGCCATCCGGCAAACGGTAGGTGCCGCGGTGGTTCACGCCTTGGATGTGAGAGCCGGTGACCGCCAAATAAACGCTGCCGATTTCCACATCGGCGGCATCCTCAGCCTTGGCGAGCGCGTCGCGCAGGCAGGCGCGGGTCTGCGCGTAATCGAAGATCTCCCCCTTGCGCACGCCGGCACTTTTCGTCTCGCCGATGCCGAGGATCTTGATCGCGCTGTCGGGCTTGACCTCGCCGACCACGAGACAGGTCTTGCTGGTGCCGATTTCGATTCCGACATGAATTTTGCTACGTCGAGCCATGGGTGTGCGGGCGAATAAAAGGTTTAGTTGCGAGTCGTGGCGGCAGTGGATTTTTTTTCATCCGCGCGATCGTTGGCAGCCGTTTCATCGATCACAACAGGGATCGCTTTCGGGGGCTTGGCTTCGCTGCGGATGGTGATGGGCGTGTTGTATTTGGGAATGAGGTTGATGCTATCAATCACATAGCCGCGGCTGCCGGCGTGGGCAAGCGCCGCGCGCAGGTTCTCGATCTGGCGCCGTTGATCGCCGAGGCCAAAGACCGCAGTCGTGCCATCGCGCGTCACCAACTCGAGCGACCACTTGTTCGCTTGGCGGATGGAATCGATCCACTGCATGCCGTCGGCATCGACCTCGCAAATGGTTTTGATCAGGGCGAGCGCGCAACCCAGCTCTGGCTGCTCGATGCGCTTGCCGGCAGCGGGCTTGGCATCTTCCGTCGCTGGCAAATCGATCACCGGCAGGCGCAGTGTCGAATCGATCTGGCTTTCGGGGCATTGATAGGCGACACCATCCTGATCGACCAGCAGCCCGCCGGCTTTGCGCACTTCGTTGATGCCCGCCTCCTTGAAGCGGATCCATGCCTTGGGCACGCGCGGCGTGACGCGCACGACGAGCGTATCGGGCAGGTGTCGCTCGATTTTCGCATCAGTGATTTCCGGCAAGGCCTTGAGTTGCTCGGTGGCATTCGACACATCGACGTCGAAAAGGCTTGGGTTCGATGCCAGGTCGATGCCGATCACCGATGCGACGCGGAACTCATCGATTACCGGATTCGCATTCAGATCGATCACCTGCAGGCGGAAGTCCGGATTGCGATAAAACGCGACCTGCATGCCGCGCCACACGCCCCAACCGAGCGCGGCGAGAACCGCGACGACGCAGGCAAGCTTCGTGAGGCTGCCAAAAAATCCGAGGAAGCCGAGCCATGCGATGCGTGGGGTCATCACGCGGACCTGCAACACATTTTGTCGCGAGTGACGGCGGCTGGCGGTGCTTTTGTTTTTCATGGCGGCGGTGCGGGTGGGTTACAGTCGGTGGGCTACGATCTCAATGCCAGTGAAAGCTCGGCGATGCGTGCGCAGAGGTCACCAAAGGAAATGCCGGACGCGGCCGCGGCCTTGGGCAGCAAGCTGGTTTCGGTCATGCCCGGAATGGTGTTGGCCTCGAGCACGAAGGGGCGATTGCTTGCATCGAGCAGGACATCGACGCGCGAGTAAATTTCCACACCGAGCGATCGGTGCGCGGCGAGCGCCGCTTCCTGCACCGCGCGAGTGGTCGCCGCATCGAGGGCGGCCGGGCAAATGTATTGGCTGCCTTTTGCTCCGGAAAGCCACGGATACTTGCTGGCCATGTCGTAGACCCCTTCGGGCGGAATGATGTGCACGACCGGCAGTGCTTGGTCATCGACAATGCCGACGGTGAGCTCCATGCCATCGACGAACTCCTCGACGAGGATGTCATCGCCGTACTTCGCCGCATCGGCCATTGCCTTCGCAGCTTGATCCTGCGAACGCACGATGTTCACGCCGACGCTGGAGCCTTCGCGCGGTGGTTTGACAACGAATGGCGCGGCAAAGGATGGCAGGCGTGGGCCTTGGGAAACATCGATAATTTCCGCGCGCGGCGTGGGCACACCGGCGGCGATGAAGGCGGCCTTCGCGAGGTTTTTGTCGAATGCCGTGCGGCTGCTTTTCACGCCCGCACCGGTGTAAGGCACACCCATTGCCTCGAGCGTTTCCTGCAATCGACCATCTTCGCCGAAGGTCCCGTGGATGACATTGAATGCCAGCCCGGTGCCCGCCGGAAGGTCGATCGTGGTCGAGGTCACATCGACCGGTTCGGCATTGAGTCCGCGCTCGCGCAGCGCCTTGAGCACCGCCGCGCCCGAGGCCAGCGAGACCTGGCGCTCCGAACCCGGACCACCCATCAACACGGCAATTTTGATCGATTCCAAACTCATGATTGGTCTTTGAGATTTTGATTTAAAATTGGGCTTCGTCGTCACCGATGATTTTCACTTCGGTTTCAAGTTCGATGCCGCGTTCGTTGCGCGCGGTGCTGCGGATCGAATCGATGAGTTGCAACAAATCACTGGCGGTGGCGCCGCCTTGGTTGACGATGAAATTGCCGTGAACATCCGAGACCGCAGCTTTGCCGCGGTGGCTGCCCTTGAGCCCGAGCGTGTCGATGAGCTTGCCGGCGGGCATCTCCTGCGGGTTCTTGAAGGTGCAGCCGGCGGAGGCCATCACCGGTTGGGATGTCTTGCGCTTGCCGCGTGATTCGTCCCAGCGCGACTGGATGTTTTCCGGCGTGTCGGGTTCGCCAAAGAACACCGCCTGCA